>DXVY01000023.1:0-11437 GCA_019417145.1 Clostridiales bacterium | reverse complement strand
GTTCCTCGCCGGCCTCGTAACAGAAAATGGTCTTATGCTCCGCTCCATGATACATGAAAACCCTTTTAATGTCCTTCATCAGGGATACCGCCGCAAGATAACCTACAAATATGGCCATCTTCAAAACGCCCTCGAACAGGCTCCGCCAATAGGATATGGCGTCGCCCGTCCAGCCGTTTACCAGATTGAAAAGAAAGGAAGGCAGCCACATAAACAAAAACAGGGCCAAACACACACCCAGCACCGAGGCCACAGCCATCAAGCCGCCCATAAAGGCCGATTCCTTTTTTTCCTCCCGCTCTTTTTTATCCGGCGCTGTGGAAAGAGCCGGCGCCGCGGACGCCTCTTGCTGCTCGTCGGTCAAGGAACGGCCCACAGAGGGATCCGGAAGGGGGGACGCGGTTTCCAGGCTGTGCCGGCCGGCCTTTTTGGCCAGTCTCTCGGCCTTCTTTCGCGCCTTTTCCTCCTGCCTTAGCCGCTCTTCCTCCTCTTCCTCCTCCGCAAAGCCCGACTTCTCGGCCGCATACATCATGGCCTTATATCCGGACACAAGGGACTCCACCAGTCCCACCGCGCCGCGGATCAGGGGGAGGCCCAATATCTTATACTTTTTAGAAAGCCGGCGCTCCTGCATATATTCCACAGAAATCCCGCCGTCCGGCAGCCTGACGGCAATCGCCGTCTTTTCCGGCCCCTTCATCATAATGGCTTCAATCAGGGCCTGGCCGCCGATTGTGGTTCGTTTACAGTTCTTCATGTTTTTGGTTCCTTTCCAACGACGTCTCGGCGTCGTTCTGCCCATCTTCTGTGGCCGGCTCCCCGGCAATGCTCACGGTCGCCGGCGGTATGTCCACCGGCGGCGCGTCGGGCGCAGGAGAGTCGGCCGGCGCAACAGGCAAAACGATGGTAACCGTTGTCCCGACCCCCTCCTTGCTCTCTACAAACAGCAGACCTTTATGCTGTTTAACAATCTCATCCGCCACGGCCAGGCCAATGCCCGATCCGCGGACCGTTTTATTGGATTTGAAGAACTTCTCCTTGACTCGGTCTACGTCCTGGGCCGGGATACCCACGCCCGTATCCTTGACGGTAACCTGGATACAACCCTCTTGTTCGGAGGCCTCAACCAGGACCTGCCCGCCGGCATTGGTGTATTTAATGGCGTTGTCAATAATATTGATAAACACCTGCTTGAGCCGATCGCCGTCGCCCATGACCGGCGGCAGGTACGCCGGCGCCACAAAGGACAGATCCAGGCCCTGCTGGCGAGCCAGCTCCTCGTACATATAAACCGCCTCGCCCAGCTCGGCCAATATATCGGTCCGGTTCATCAGCATGGACAGCCGCCCGGACTGCATGCGGGAAAAGTCCAGCAATTCCTCTACCAACCCGGACAGTCGATCCGCCTCGCTGAGCATGACGTCCACGCCCTTCTCCACCAACTGATCATCGGTGCCGATAGAGCTTTTAACCGTCTCGCCCCATCCGCGTATAGCCGTCAGAGGCGTGCGCAGCTCATGGGACACGGAGGAAATGAAATCGTTTTTCATGTTTTCCGCCTGGCTCAACTCGCTGGCCATGTAATTGATAGAATCGCACAGCTCGCCAACCTCGTCGTTCTTTTTGACCTGAATACGGGCCTTAAAATCCCCCAGCGCGATCTTTCGGGCAATATTGCTGACCTCCCGGATGGGTTTGACAATGGACTTGATGAAATACAGCCCCGAAAAGGATGCAAAGAGAATCACGCCGATCCCCACGGCAATGGTAATACTCAGGACCACCATAATATGCCGGTTGACCTTCTCCATAGAAATCACCCAGCGGACCGCGCCGTTGGACCCGTTGCCAAAGTCGGCCAGCAGGGTGGTGCCCGCCATGATCTTTTCGCCCGATTCATTCTGTCCTCTCCAAACGCCGGAACCGGACTTTTGGGCCACCTCATAGTCCGGCATCCGCTGCCCGGAATCGGCAAAGCCGGTGGTGGTAACCAGCACGTTGCCGTCCCGGTCCAGGATCTGCACCTCTACCTTATTTTTGTACTCAAAGGACTCGCAGGCCTCCCGAGCCGCATCCTCAAAGCTTTTGCCCCGGGACACGGTGCTCAGGCTGCTGATAAAATACTGGGCATAGCCGCTGGCGGCATCCTGCACGCCGTTTTGATAGTAGTTGGAAAAAAAGAAGCCGAAGGCGACCTCCACCGCCACCACGATACCAACCACAACAACCAAGACGTTGATCAGCCAGCGACGGGTGATCCCCTTGACCTTGATTACCATTTCCACGGCGCGCCGCCCTCCCTTCTATGTAGAATTCAGCCAATAAGCGCCGTCCTACGCCTCGGTAGACCATTTGTAGCCCATGCCCCAGACCGTGACCAAATGTTTGGGGGAGGAGGGCTCATCCTCAATTTTCATCCGCAGCCGGCGGATGTTCACATCCACAATCTTTTCCTCCCCAAAATAGGCGTCGCCCCACACCCGGTTCAAAATATCCGTGCGGCTGAGGGCCGTGTCGGGATGGGTAAAGAAGTATTCAATAATCTGAAATTCCACCTGGGTCAGCTCTATATTCCGTCCCCGTTTGAGTAGCGAACGGCGGCGGAGGTTCAGGCTGAACTCCCCTAAAACAATCTCATCCTGGGACTTCTTGGCCGGGTTCTGGTTCTGCATGTCCACCCGGCGATAGAGGGAATCCACCCGTGCCACCAGCTCGGAAGGGCTAAAGGGCTTGGTGACGTAATCATCCGCGCCCATCATTAGACCGCTGATCTTGTCCATCTCCTGGGACTTGGCTGTCAGCATAATGATTCCAAGGGTGGGCGAACGGCGCCGCAGCTCCTTGCAAAGGGTGAAGCCATCCATGCCGGGCATAGATATATCCAATAGGGCGATATCAAAATTTCCCTGTTCCTCTTCAAATATGCGCAGGCCGTCCTCGCCGGTAGGCGCTTCCACCGTTTCGTATCCGGCCCGGTTCAGGTTGATGACCTCGAATTCCCGGATGGCCGTTTCATCTTCCACTACCAGCACGCGCTTCATGCCGCTTCTCCTTTCATTCTCTCAAAAAATATACAAACTCAGGTATCGTATATCAAGCCGAAAGCCTGCCGCAGGCCCTCCTCCGTCAGTGCGTACACGCCGCTTTCCGCGCTTATCTTAGCGACATATACCTGGTCGTTCCGGCTGGCCAGTTCAATGTAGCCCTGGTAATCATCCGACTCTCTGCCACTCCATTCCCTTTCAGACAAGACCTGGATGGTGAGCAATTCGTCCTCCCGCATCTGCCCTACGGGATTCCATACATAAAAACTACATCTTTTGTCGTCGGACTGTACCCCCATGGTCACGTTGACCGTGTCCCCGCTGATCCACTTTTCCGGATATTTCAAATAGTATTCATTCTCGTAGTCCATTACGGCCGAATACACATTTTCAAACCGTTTCCCATCGTAGTTCCGCCAGGTGGTCAAATAGTATTTTTGCCCCTCTGTCGTATTTGAATATCCCGGCAGCAGGGTCATCAGGGGCATATCCAGCACCCCGTCGTCATCCACATCCCGTGAGACAGCGGCCACGGGGCGAAGGGTAATATCGTTTTCCCTTTTCACGCTGTCATGAAAGGGCGGCGAAACCAGCTTGCTGATTTGTTGATTCCCATTTTCTGAAACCGTTTCGGCTTCCTGTGGGGAGTCGGCATAATAGACAATCTCGGTGATCATGGCCGACGCGCCCTTATAGGCGTCCACATATACGGCCGGCGTCCCGTCCTTGAGATAGCCGGGCTGGGGGGTCAAATAAGAGGTGACGGTGCCATCCAGGTAAACCGTGCCTTCCTCCTGCACGCCGCCCACCCCTAAGGACAGCAGCTTGGCCGAAGCTATCTTATCCGTCGTCTGCAGATTGAAGAGCAGAAGCTGAGGCTCATTCCTGCCGGGAATCAAATTGCAGATCGTAAACTGGGTATAGTCCTCCACAATACGCTGAACCATACCGCCTTCCCGCAGGGTGTAGGCAGACAATTTTTTCCCGAGGGTCGTATACTGGGTCCAGCCTACCAGTATCTCATCCCGGCCGTCGCCATCCAGATCGGCGAAATCCACCTGATCAATACTTCCGGGCAGCTCGATCTCGGTCAGAGGCTTCCATTCTTCATCGATTTGCGCGATCAAACTGACATGCAGATTAGCCGCCTGGTTCTCCATCTCGGTTTCCAGAGAATAGAAAGCCAGCGCCTCATCGTCCCCATCCCCATCCACGTCATGGAGCACAAAAGCCGATTGGTACGCACCTGTCTGGGGATATTTTAGAAGCACGCCCCCATCCACATTTTTTTCCAACGCCTGCTGAATTTCAAAAAACTCTCCCGTGGGCTTAGGGGGACGCAGCATGGCGTCGATATCGGCGCCCATATACTTGCAGGAGGAGAGAGGAAGGCAGAAAACAGCCGCCAGCAAACCGCCGACCACTCTAATTACATTGGTGCGTTTCATCTTCCCTATCCCTCCTTAACAGCAAACGTTATGTACAGCATATTATAGCACACTTTTTTATAGATTTGAACGCATTTTATTGCTTCCTATAAAATTTAATAAGTTTTCCCGCGACCGGGGCAGGCCTCTATCTCCAGTACGGCCACTTTTCGCCCCATAAAAAAAACGGCGGAAACAAAATTGTTTCCGCCGACTGCACAACAGCATATCTTTGCTTATTTGATCAAACTTACGCCATCCATCTCTTTAGGCTGTTCCAGCCCCAGCATATGCAGCATAGTGGGGGAAATATCACAGAGCCGACCGCCCTCCTTCAGCTCGCAGGGGTATCCCACCACGCAGAAGGGAACGGGATTGGTGGTGTGGGCGGTAAAGGGCGAGCCGTCGGCCGCCGCCATCTGGTCGGCGTTGCCGTGGTCGGCCGTAATAATGACCGCGCCGTCCATGGAAAGGGCGGCGTCCACCACCCGGCCCACGCAGGTATCCACCGCCTCCACCGCCTTGACGGCGGCGTCGAACACACCGGTATGGCCAACCATATCACAGTTGGCAAAATTTAAAATCACCACATCGTATTTGCCGCTCTCAATGGCCTCCACCACCGCGTCGCACACCGGATAGGCGCTCATTTCAGGCTTTAAATCAAAGGTGGCCACATCGGGCGTGGGAATTAGGATTCGATCCTCGCCGGGGAACTTAACCTCCTCGCCGCCGTTAAAGAAGAAGGTAACGTGGGCGTATTTAGTGGTTTCAGCAATGCGGAGCTGGGTCTTACCCGCCTTGGACAGGGTCTCGCCCATGGTCATGGTCAGTTCCTTGGGGGCAAAGGCCACATGCACGCCCGGCATGGTGGCGTCGTACTCGGTCATGCAGACAAAGTACAGGGGCAGCATGCCGCTTCTGCGCTGGAAACCGTCAAAGGACGGGTCTACAAAAGCGCGGGTGATTTCCCTGGCCCGGTCGGGACGGAAGTTGAAGAATATCATACTGTCGTCCGCCGATACTGCCTGGCCGCCGCCCACAACGGTGGGGATCAGGAATTCGTCGGTGATGTGCTTGCCGTCCTCGTCCACCGTCTCATAGGACTTTCTCACGGCAGCAACCGGATCATCGGTCATAATACCGTCGCCGTATACCATGGCGGCGTAGGCCTTCTCCACACGGCCCCACTGGGTATCCCGGTCCATACCGTAATACCGGCCGGCCAGGGTAGCGATCTTACCCACGCCGATCTCCTGCATTTTCCGGAGCAGTTCTTCCACATAGCCCGCGCCGGAGGTGGGAGGCACGTCCCGCCCATCCAGCAACGCATGGACATATACCCGGGAAAGGCCCTGTTCCTTGGCCATTTTCAAAAGGGCGAAAAGATGCTCCTGATGGCTGTGCACGCCGCCGTCGGACAGCAGCCCCAGCAGGTGCAGGGCCGAATCGTTCTTGCGGCAGTTCTGCATAGCCTCCAGCAGGACGGGATTCTGGAAGAAATCCCCATCCTGGATGGACTTGGTGATGCGGGTCAGCTCCTGATAGACCACCCGGCCGGCGCCGATATTGGTGTGGCCCACCTCGGAGTTGCCCATCTGGCCGTCAGGCAGGCCCACATCCATGCCGGAAGCGCCGATCTGGGTGGTGGGATATGCGGCGAAATATTTATCCAGGTTGGGAGTCTTGGCGGCCTTGATGGCGTTTCCCTTTACGGCGGGGTTAATACCGAAGCCGTCCATAATGGTTAGAACCAAAGGTTTTTTCTTTTCACTCATGCAGTTACCTCCTAATACCGACTATGCCGGCGACGGGATGCAAAAAGCATCCCTTGCCTTGTCTGATCCGGTCTCATACAAACGCACGTTTGCCCATGCGTCACGTGCCCGTCCTTCGGCGCGAAGGCGGCGCTTTCCGCCGTCCGTCTTCTTTTTCGGCGAACCGCTCAATTTTCTCGGCTTATGCGCCGAAACGGTCGATTTCACCCGGCCTAGGTTTATTTGCCGGCGGCCTTTACGATGGCGGCAAAATCGGGAGCCTTCAAAGACGCGCCGCCGATCAGGCCGCCGTCCACGTCGGGCTGGGCCAGCAGTTCTTCCGCGTTGCCGGCGTTCATGGAACCGCCGTACTGAATGGTCAGAGCGTCGGCCGCATCCTTGCCGTACAGGGAAGCAACGGTGGCCCGGATCAGGGCGCACACCTCATTTGCCTGTTCGGCCGTAGCCGTGCGGCCGGTGCCGATGGCCCAGACCGGCTCATAGGCGATAATCACATTCTTCAGCTGCTCGGCCGTTACGTTCAGCAGGGCAATTTTGGTCTGCATAGCCACCAGCTCGGCCGTGACGCCCTGTTCCCGCTGGGTCAGGGTCTCACCCACACAGACAATAGCGGTCAGGCCGTTCTCCAGGGCCGCCAGGGTCCGCTTGTTGACCGTCTCGTCGGTCTCGCCGAAATATTGCCGCCGCTCGGAATGGCCGATAATCACATACTTGACGCCCATAGAGGTGAGCATGGGGGCGGACACCTCGCCGGTGAAAGCGCCCGACTTTTCAAAGTGACAGTTTTCAGCGCCCACGCCGATATTGGAACCGGCCGTGGCCTCCAGGGCGGCCTGCAGGTCCACAAAGGGGGTGCAGAGTACGACGTCGCATCCGGCGTCGGCCACCAGGGGCTTCATTTCGTTAATAAGCGCCGTGGTCTCGGCGGGGGTTTTGTTCATCTTCCAGTTGCCGGCGATAACGGCTTTGCGCAATGCTTTATTCATGGTTGGTTCCTCCCATATATTGTAATCTTTCTTTCCGGACTTATACCCCGGAAGCGTATTTTCCCGCCGGGTCCCCGGCGGTAGCATGCAAAGGAAAACGGCGCGGCAACCGCCGCGCCGCCGTCGGACGGAAGCCAGCCGGGTATGCCGCGGCCCTTCCGTATATTGGCTTGATTTTCCGAGGACTTATTTATCCAACAGAGCGGCGATGCCGGGCAGGGTCTTGCCCTCCAGGAATTCCAGAGAAGCGCCGCCGCCGGTGGAAATGTGGGTCATCTTATCGGCAAAGCCCAACTTCTCCACAGCCGCCGCCGAATCTCCGCCGCCAATGATGGAGATAGCGCCCGACTCGGCCACAGCCTTTGCCACAGCGATGGTGCCGGCCGCAAAGTTATCCCACTCGGATACGCCCATGGGTCCGTTCCAGACAACCGTGCCCGCGCCCTTGATAGCGTCCGCAAACAGCTCCTGGGTCTTGGGGCCGATATCCAGACCCATCCAGCCGTCGGGAATATTATCGGAATTGACGATCTGGCTGTTGCAGTCGGGATCATATTTGTCGCCGGCCTTGTTGTCCACGGGGATCAGGAAGTTGACGCCCTTTTCCTTGGCGCTCTGCATAATCTCCTTAGCCAGGTCGACCTTGTCGGCCTCCAACAGGGAATCGCCAATGGAGTGACCCAGGGCCTTCATAAAGGTATAGGCCATACCGCCGCCGATGATCAGGGTGTCCACCTTATCCAGCAGGTTGGTGATGACGCCGATCTTGTCCGAAACCTTGGCGCCACCCAGGATGGCCACAAAGGGCCGCTTGGGATCAGCCAGGGCGCCGCCCATGATCTTGATCTCCTTCTGGATCAGGTAGCCGCAGACCGCAGGCAGATAGGAAGCCACGCCGGTGGTGGAGGCATGGGCGCGATGAGCGGTGCCGAAAGCGTCGTTTACATAAATTTCAGCCAGAGAGGCCAGCGCCTTGCAGAAATTCTCCTCGTTCTTCTCCTCCTCGGCGTGGAAGCGGACGTTCTCCAGCAGCATGGCCTGGCCGTCCTGCAGCTCGGCAGAAAGCTGCTTGGCGGAATCGCCCACCACATCGGCCGCCAGCTTTACCTCCTGGCCCAGAAGCTCGCTTAAACGCTTGGCAACCGGGGCCATGGAATACTTCATATTGAATTCGCCCTTAGGACGTCCCATATGGGAACAGAGGATCACCTTGGCGTTGTGGGAAAGCAGATACTTAATGGTGGGCAGGCTCTCCACGATGCGCTTGTCATCGGTGATGACTCCGTCCTTCAGGGGAACGTTAAAGTCACAGCGCACCAGCACCTTTTTGCCGGCAACGTCGATGTCCTCAATGGTCTTCTTGTTCAGAGCGGTCATTTCGGTACTTCCTTTCCTCTACATTTAATTGTTAAAACAAAAACAACTGACTATGGGTATTTTACCCCAATCTGGGATTTTTTTCAATACCTTTTCCCCCGCCGCCGCAAATCCCGCAAATCGCATAAACCCGGACTTTTTTCGGCTTTTCCCTTGGTGCTATTGCCAAGCCCGGTATTCACAGCTTATCCCAATCGTATTCCCGCAGGCGGCCCTCGTTCTGCAGCGCGGGAAAATTCCACTGCCGCAGGGCTTCATACACGCCGACGGCGATGGAATTGGAGAGATTCAGGCTCCGGGCCGGTCCCCGCATGGGGATGCGGACGCAGCGATCCTTATTCTCGGCCAACAGGGACTCGGGCAGGCCGGCGGTCTCCTTGCCGAAGAAAAGGTAGGCGCCGGCTGGATAGGTTATTTCGGTATAGGCCCTGGGGGCCTTGGTGGTAAAGTAGAAAAATTCCCCCTGGTTCTTCTGAAAGAAATCTTCTAGGCTGTCATAGTAGGTTATATCCAGCAGATGCCAGTAATCCAACCCGGCCCGTTTGAGTTTTTTATCGTCGATTCGGAAGCCCATGGGCCCCACCAAATGGAGCCGCGCGCCGGTGGCGGCGCAGGTACGGGCCACGTTGCCCGCATTCTGCGGGATCTCCGGCTCCACCATGACGATATTCAAAACCGGATTTTGCTTACACACGGCTGGAAATCACCGTTCCGCTGCCCTTGACGGCTACCGCGCCGATACCGGCAGGCAGGAAGACGCAGTCTCCCGGCACCATAGAAACGGCCTCGCCCGCCGCATCCACAATCAGGCAGCCCTCCAGACAGAGCAGGGAAACAAAGGACTGATTGTCCACCTCCAGGGAAACCTCCCCCTTGACCGCCAGCTTGTCCACGGTGAAATACTTACAGGAGGCCAGACGGGCCTTCCCATCCTTCATCTCCACGGCGCCGTAGGCAGCCTTGGGCGGGCAGAGCTGGGTGACCTCCTTGGCCTTCTCCACATGGAGCTGACGGGGCTTGCCGTCCGCTCCCACCCGGCCGTAGTCATACACACGGTAGGTGGTATTGGAATTCTGCTGGATCTCGGCGATGAGCAGCCCCGCGCCGATGGCGTGGATGGTGCCCGACTCGATAAAGAAGCAGTCTCCCTTCTTTACCTCCACCTTGTTGAGGACCTCCAAAAGGGTGTTGTCGGCGATGCGGCGGGCAAACTCGTCCGGGGTGATCTCCCGGTTAAAGCCATAATACAGATAGGCGCCTGGGTCGCAGTCCACCACATACCACATTTCGGTTTTGCCGTATTCCCCCTCCACCCGAAGGGCGTACTCGTCGGTGGGATGGACCTGGATGGACAGGTTGTCCTTGGCGTCGATCAGCTTAATCAAAATCGGGAAGAAGGCAAACTGCTTGCCCTTTTCTCCCAGGCAGTCCCGCCCCAGCTTCTCCACGGCAGCCTCCAGGGTCAGACCGGCCAGCTGGCCGTTTTCCACCACCGAAGGGCCATCCTTATGGCAGGACAGGACCCATGCCTCGGCCAACTTGTCCAGATCGCTTTGCATATGGTATTCGGTGCGCAGACGGGTGCCGCCCCAAAGGTAATCCTTAAAGGCCGCCTTCAATTTCATGGGATACATTGTACATTCCTCCTATAGATTTTCATGTATCAGCCCGCCCCGCGTCAGTGCGGGTCAATATACAACCAAATTTCACAGCCGCCGTCCCTCACGGGGAACCATCTTTCTCAGCTCGGGCAGGGCGTATTCCAAAAACACCCCGTCCCGCACCGGCTCGCCCGAGCCAGCCGTGAGGGTGATACACCGTTCCACAAAGGCGGTGGCCAGCCCTACGGCCTGCGGTAAGGGCCGCCCCGCGGCCAGCGCGGCAGTCACCACCGATGCAAAAATATCCCCCGTACCAGGGTAAGAAGGATAATGGTAATCACAGTCAAATAACCAGGCCTGATCGCCGGTGAGACCGGCCACCTGTCCCAGCCGGCTGGCGGCGGGGATAAAGCAGAGGTTACACACCCGCCCCCTCTCCATTTTGCGGCCGGTGATCAGCACCGCCGCAGGTCGCGGCCCCAACCCGGACAGGGCCCGTAGTTGTTCCTTGGCCGCGGCAGCCGGAAGGGGATCTTCGGAATAGGGCGCACCCAGAAGCAGGGACACCTCGGTAGGGTTAGGGGTGATCAAATCAGCCGATGCGGCCAGACGAGACATGGAGGAGATCATTTCACCTGAAATACCGCCGTAAGGCTTACCCTCATCCCCCAGCACCGGGTCCACTACCAAAAGGGCCTCCGGAAAAAGCCGCCGGAAGGAGACCACCTGCCCTGCCTGGGAGGGGCTCCCCAGGTATCCCGAATAGACGCAGTCAGGCAGTATGCCGCTGGCCGCCCAATGCCGGGCGGTTCGGCCGGGAAAATCATCGCAGGCCAGCTTGACGATATCCGTGAAGCCGCCGGTATGGGTGGACAGCAGGGCGGTAGGCACCGGCAGACACTGCACGCCCATCGCCGTAAGCACCGGCAGCACCACCGCCAGAGCGCAGCGCCCGAAGGCCGAAAGATCATGGACAGCGGCCACCCGAGGCGGCCGACGCAGGTGCCGTACAGGGTCGGGAAGGCCGCTCTCTTTGCGGACGTCCGCCTCCGGCGCAAAAACAGGATCAGACAGCCGATTCTCCAACAGGACGGCGCCCCCCTTTTCCAAAAATGCCAGAAAATGGTCTTATAGGAATTATTATACTAGCTTGTCCACAGTTTGGCAAGAATGGAAAGCCTTTATTGCAGGAAAGCCGTGGCTTTGCTATAATAAGCAAAGAGC
>DXVY01000229.1 GCA_019417145.1 Clostridiales bacterium | reverse complement strand
AATAAGCGCATCCCGCGGGATGCGCTTGTCCGCCGTATGGGTCGGGTCCGCAGTCTGTTTTTCTAAACGCCGGGGCGGCCCTATATCCGCCGCTCCATGGGCACATGGGGAACATGTCCGTCGGGGTACTCCTCCCCCGCCGCGCGGAAGCCCAGCTTCTCATAAAAGCCCCTGGCCCTGGTCTGGGCGCCCAGCTTCAAAAGCTGCGCCCCCCGCCGGCGGGCCTCCTCCGCCATAGCCTCCACCAGCAGCCGGCCCAGGCCGCAGCCCCGGTAGGCCTTGCCGACGGCGATACGGCCCAGATAATAGGTCGCGTCATCCTCCCGGATCACGCGGCCTGTAGCCACCGCCTGCGCCCCGTCGTAGACCACAAAATGCAGGGCCGTACGGTCGGCGGCGTCAAACTCCATCTGGGGAGAATACCCCTGCTCGTCGCAAAAAACGGCCAGACGAATAGCCCTGGCGTCGGCCGGCAGCCCGTCCGTAAAGGTTTCGATCCGATACACCTATTCCACCTCGTCGGTCGTATCCGAGGAGCCGCCGGCATCCGAATCGGCCGCCGTATCCGAACCGTCCCCGCTGTCATTTTGGGAAGTCCCATCGTCCTCCGACGAGGCGGTCGGCTCCGCATCCCACAATTGGGGCTCGCACAGGGTCACGGCGATTAAAAACTCCTCGCTGAAGTAAAAATCCACCTGCCGGGCGCCGGCGGTATAGGTCAGGCGCAGGGTGTCCTCGGGCGTATCGGGTAAAAAGAAGAAATCCTCCGCCGCGGGCACGCTTTCGGTGGGCTGGGCCGCAATGGCGTTCCTGACATCGTCGGGCATGGTGATACCGATCTCAAAGCCGTAGACGTCCACCACCGAAGCCATAAAGGAAACGCCCTTGTCGGCCTGTGCCTTACGATAGTAGTAGTCCACCTCGCCGGTGAACATCTGCACCATGGTATCCCCCTCGTTCAGGGTCATATAGGGCAGGCTCTCGCCCGAGGTAACGTCGCTTTCCTCCACGGCGTCGTCCCCCTGGTCCCCATTCGTCTCCTCATCCTCGTCCACATAGCCGTACAGCTTCTTGACCTCCTCCACCGACTGGCCGATGACCACCGGCGCGCCGGTCATCCTGCCGGCGGCGGCCTCAGCCAGCACATCCACCGGATGGCTGACCGTGACCTGGCTGGAGGTCTGGGAGGTCTCCTCCTGTCCCCCGTCGCCGCAGCCGGCCGGCGCGGCCAGCAACAGGGCGGCCAGCAGGACAGCCCCTCCCTTTCGTATGATTTTCAACACCGTCATCGCCTACTTTCCAAAGGAATATTTCTCCAGCAGGAGGCCCCGCTGCTCCCACAACGCCCTGGACAGGTCCACATAATAGGCGTGGGGCTTTTCAAACCGCTGCACCTCTTCCCAAAGGGTTTCCACCTGCTTTTGCCGGTATAAGCGGATCTCCCCGGCCGAGGGACTGCGGTACACCGGCCTGCCCGCCGCCATAACCTGCTGCTGGAGCCGGCGGGCGATAAAGTTCTGCACCGTCTTGCGCTTCCAGGAGTGGTTGGGATCAAAGAGCTCATAGGGCTGCCGGTCGTCTATCTCCTCGTTTTGCAGGGTGATAACGTCGGCAATAGCCTTGCCGCTTTCCTGGTCAAAGAGCCGCCAGCAGGTTTTGAAGCAGGGCAGGGTAATCTTGGAGACGTTCTCGCTGATCTTGATTTTGGGAACGATCCGCCCCTCTTCCTCCACGGCGGCCAGCTTATACACCCCGCCGAAAACGGCCTCCGAGGAGGCGGTGATCAGCCGCTCGCCCACCCCGAAGCCGTCCACGCGCGCCCCCTGCATGAGCATGTCCCGGATGAGGTACTCATCCAGGGCGTTGGAGACCACGATCTGGCAGTCGGGGAAGCCGGCCTCGTCCAGCATTTTCCTGGCCTTTTTGGACAGGTAGGTGATATCCCCGCTGTCGATGCGGATGCCCTTGGGCCGGAACCCCCGGGGCACCACCTCCTCCCGAAAAGCCCGGATGGCGTTGGGCAGGCCGGATTTCAGGGTATTGTAGGTATCCACCAGCAAAAGGCAGGCGTCGGGATAATGGCGGGCGTAGGTCTTAAAGGCGGTGAGCTCGTCGTCGAACATCTGCACCCAGCTGTGGGCCATGGTGCCCGAAACCGGAATACCAAAATCCATGGCCGCCTTGACGCAGGAGGTGGAATCGCAGCCGCCGATAAAGGCGGCCCGGGCCCCGTAGACCGCCCCGTCATACCCATGGGCCCGGCGCGCGCCGAACTCCATCACCGAGCGGCCCTGGGCCGCCCGGACGATCCGGTTGGCCTTGGTGGCGATAAGGGATTGATGGTTGATGGTCAGCAGCACCATGGTCTCGATCAGCAGGGCCTGGATAGCCGGGCCGCGAACCGTGACAATAGGCTCGCCGGGAAAGATAGGCGTACCCTCCGGCACAGCCCAAACATCGCAGGAAAAGGTGAAATCTTTCAGATAATCCAGGAACTCCCGGCTGAACAGCCGCTGGGATTCCAGATAGGCGATGTCCTCTTTGGAAAAGGAAAGGGCCTCCAGGTGCTGGATGAGCTGCTCCAGGCCGGCCATAATGGCGAAGCCGCCGTCATCGGGCACGTGGCGGAAAAACATATCAAAGTAGGTGATCATATCCCGTCGGCCGCTCTCCAACAGGCCGTTGGCCATGGTGATCTCATACAGGTCCACCAGCATGGACAAATCCTTGCGCATTTTATCCCTCATTTCCTCTATTTCCCGCGCCCGGCCGAACCCTGCGGCGCGGATATACTCTTATATTTTACCACACGGGCCATAATTTGCAACCGGGCGCGCCGGTTTATTTATAGGAGGTATGGAACATCCCGGCCGCCCCGGTTCCGGGTCGATGCATGCGGCGGGTCGTTCCTTCCGCGCCGGATCGGTCGCCACGCTGCGGCCGCTTTCCCGCAGACCGTATAGTCGGAAATCATTCCGTCCTCGGCGCGTTTCCTATACCTACCTTGATGCTACTATATCCCGGTCGGATTTGCAAGGCCAAAATGCATGCCTACGGCGCGTAAAGGGTCCTTCCTTTCCCGCTTTGGCAGAAAGAGCGCCCCGCAGCATAAGCCGCGGGGCGCTTCCTCACGCTTTTTACTTTGCGTAAAATGGTATGGTCGGCCCTAGCCCTGTCGGGCCAGGATCTTGCAGATTTCCATCACGTCGGCGATGGTGATCTCCCCGTCCTCGTCTAGGTCGCCACGGGCGATTTCTTCGTCCGTTGGATCGGTCCCCGCCGCCTCTCTGGCCATAAC
>DXVY01000228.1 GCA_019417145.1 Clostridiales bacterium | reverse complement strand
TCCTTGTTGTTGGTTCCGGCCCAGAGGGTCTGCACATTGGAGGGCAGGACAAGCTGGGTCAATTCGTCGGTAACCGTCCGCCGCTGATCCTGGCTGTCGCCGGGGAAACGGTAACGGAAGGCTACGCCGTCGTCATAAACTCGGGCGTCCAGATAAAAGGTTTCCCGTCCCTGCTGGATGGTAAAGGTGGCGGCCACGCCCCGGTCCTCAATTTCGGTCTGGTTGCCAAGAAGGGGGATGGTCCGATCGGAAATAAGGCTGACCTGCACATCGGCGATCTCACCGCCCTGGCCGTAGGCCGTGCCATCGATCACGGCGCCCAGGTCGGAGGGCTCAATCATGGAAACGGTTCTGCCCTCGCCGGTTTCGGTGACCATATCCCGATAGGTGGGCTCCAGCGACCCAGTGGACTGGCGGGCCAGCATTTTGCACTGCTCCATCACATCGGCGATGGAAATCTCCTCGTCCTCGTCAATGTCCCCGGCGGTCATCTCATATAAGGTCGGATCGGTGCCGGTGGACTGGCGGGCCATAACTTTACAGGCCTCCATGACGTCGGCAATGGTAATCTCCTCGTCTAGGTCCAGATCGCCCACCAATACCTTTGTCACTTGGGTCTCAAAGCCTGTGATCCGGTCGACGCTGTACTGTAGCTGGCCGTCCTGGTTGGATACATGCAGCTGTATCTTCTGGTTGAGGCCGGATAGAAGGTAGCCGTTTTCGGTCTCCTGCAGATAATCCGAAGGCGAAAAGGCCCGTTCGCCCTCCGCGGCCACGCCGGGAAATCCGCCGAGGGCAGAGGTCCCGACCGCGCAGGCCAGCGCCAGGGAGATTATTTTCTTTTGCACGCAGAACACGCTCCTTTACAAAATGTTTGCAGGTGTATAAATTGCAAATTGGAAAAACCATAAGGAGGATGGATATGGCAGATATCCCTATGAACACCCTGCTTTGGTTACATTATATCAGGCAAAAATAACAGGGTCAATCCTTTGGTGGGCAAAGGGGAAAGACTGTTTTCAATTTTATAAAAGTTTTGTCTTAATGCAATCTGCAATGCTTTCCACATATAAAAATTTATAAATTGGACATTGATGATCGGGGGCGAAGATAGTATAATATATTTACAAATGTCAAGCAGTCCGCTCTGCGAAAGAATGGGGTAATAGATTGTGGTGTACACGTATAAAACAAACGGCACCTGCTCAAGAAAAATTGAAATTGAGCTGGACGGGGATACGATTAAGGACGTGCGGTTCGAAGGCGGCTGTAACGGGAATCTGAAAGGATTGGCGGCGCTGACTGCCGGCATGAAGGTGGACGAAGTAATCGGCAAGCTCTCCGGCATCCGCTGCGGTCTGCGCAGAACCTCATGTCCCGACCAGTTGGCCCTGGCGCTCAAAGCATATAAAGAGAGCCTGTAAACCCGGATGAGGATGCGGGGGTGATGGATTTGTGTGAAGACCAGGATATGAAGATCGTGGGCAGCCTTCCGACCAAGGCGGAGAACGATTCGGACGCGGTGGCGGAGGAATTTGCCCGGGAAAAGGAAAGCGGCGTTTTGGATCGCGCCAAGGAGCTTGGCCGCCGCATGGTGGCGGAATACAAAAGCGCCGGCGGTGAATTCGCCTTTGGGGCGGATGAGAATGAGGATGCTAATCTTTCCTTGCAGCGGCAGGTCCTGCTGGCCTTTGTGGTAACGGTGGGCATAGATCGGTATTGCGCCAGCCCTTTGGCCGCGCAAACAGCCCATCAAAGGTTTTTTAACGATTTAAAAAAGGATGCGCCCGAGCTGTATCGGGAGCTGAACGAAAACGGAGCCATCTCCTTTTATTATCTGGCCTACCGCCGGGGCGGCGAGGTGGAGCGCCGAATGGGACAAACCTTCGCCATGCTCTGCGCCCGGGACGGAGACCCGGTATATCAGGAGTTGGGCGAGGCGCTTTATTGCTGGTTTATGTCGGTCGTGGAGCAAAAAAGCCGTGAGCTGGGGCTTACTGCTCCGATGTAAAAAGGGAACCGCGGGGCGACGCCACCCGGTTCCCTTTCTGTTTTTTCTTTATGTTCCCTTTACGGCATTTATGGATTGCCGTCATTCCTGCCAGTCGGCCTCCCGCATAAACAGGAGATAGGGCGGTATATTCAGCGTATAGGCGATCAGCAAAACGGTCTCCAGGGAAGGAATGGTATCGCTGTTTTTGGCTTCAATCTTTGAAATATACCCCTTGCTTATGCCGGTTCTATCCGCCAGCTGACTTTGGGTGAGACCGGCCTCTTTACGATAGCGCGCCAGGTTGAGGCGCAGCTCTGCACAGGAATTTGCGGCGTATTCGTTGAATGCGGCTTTCATATGATTTCCCCCTTTATCTTATGAAAGCATATATGGGTGTCCGCCGCCACTTCCCAATAGGATAAGAAAACTAACCGCGAGATATGCACAGGATCAATAGGTAAATTTTGCGGAATGAATTAGATGCATTTTTTATACACGGACAAGGGCAAATGAAAAAGGACCGTATCGATACGGTCCTCTATATGTGACGTTATATATCGCGTAATCCTAATAACGCAATTAATCCATGCTCAGTTCTTCCAGATATTTATCCAGCTGTTTCATCAGTTCTTCCTTTTTTTGGGGGGAGAGCTGCCGGAACTTCAAAAGCAGGTTTTGCTCCGGGTCGGGCAGGGAGGCCAGGGGATTGCTGACGCGGTAGAGAGAGCCCCTTTGATGAAGCGCATAGGTGGCGCCGCCCCCCTCGCCAAATAAAAGGGTATCGGAGGCGGTGGGCTCGGCCGGCAATTCCAATCCGGCCAGCGCATCGATGGAAACATCGAAAATTCTGGCCAGCTTGCAAATTGTAGAAAAGGTAGGAAGGGTTCGGCCGCGCTCATAATAGGTATAGGTAGAGCGTTCGATATTTAGAGCGTCGGCAACCTGTTTTTGCGTAAGTCTGTGTTGCTCCCGCAGAAGCTTCAAATTCGCTGCAAGCATTTTCATTTTTCCGAACCTCCTGTAAAATTATAAGTTATTATAATGTAAAAGCTCGAATTATGTTGAAATGGTGGAATTTTGTCACGGGTTTCAACAAGTTCCCTCTTGACTATTGCCCGGCAAATTGCTATAATCAAAAAGTCTCCGCTGGAGTGGCTCAGTTGGTAGAGCAGCTGATTCGTAATCAGCAGGTCGTCGGTTCAAGTCCGATCTCCAGCTCCAGGCGCACTGCTTTTCGCAATGGAAAGCAGTGCTTTTTTTATGCCCATTGTTTGCGCCGCCGTATTTTTACTGCCCATAAAAAAGATATTATTA
>DXVY01000227.1 GCA_019417145.1 Clostridiales bacterium | reverse complement strand
AAATACACCAGTCCTTGATGTTCTCCATCCAGTTGTAATAAATCTTATTAAACCGTTCGGGGATAAGCTTTACATCCCCATTGCGCACGGCGTCTATGGCCGGTTTCGCCAGGGGCTCCATCTTCACGAACCACTGCTTGGATACACGGGGCTCCACAATGGAACCGCAGCGGTAGCAGGAACCCACATTGTGCTTCATGGGCTCCACCTTCACCAGATAGCCGCCGGCCTCCAAATCGGCCACAATGGCCTTCCGGGCCTCGTACCGGTCCATGCCGGCGTACTTGCCGCCCTCTTCGTTGATATGGGCGTCCTCGGTCATGACGTTGATAACCGGCAGGTTGTGCCGCAGGCCCACCTCGAAGTCGTTGGGGTCGTGGGCGGGGGTGATTTTGACCACGCCGGTCCCGAAATCCATTTCCACGTACTCGTCGGCCACAATGGGGATCTCCCGTCCCACCAGGGGCAGGACGACATTCTTACCCACCATATCCTTATACCGCTGGTCGTCGGGGTGGACGGCCACGGCCGTATCGCCCAAAAGGGTCTCGGGCCGGGTGGTGGCCAGCTCCACATAGCCGCTGCCGTCGGCCAGGGGATACCGCAGATGCCAGAAGGAGCCGTCGTGCTCGGCATGCTCCACCTCGGCGTCGGAAATGGAGGTCAGGCAGTGGGGGCACCAGTTGATGATGCGCTCCCCCCGGTAGATAAGGCCCTTTTCATAAAAGCGGACGAAAACCTCCCGCACGGCCTTGCTGCAGCCCTCGTCCAGGGTGAACCGCTCCCGCTGCCAGTCGCAGGAGGAACCCAGCTTTTTCAGCTGGGACAGGATGCGGCCGCCGTACTGTTCCTTCCAGGCCCAAGCCCGCTCCAGAAACTTCTCCCGGCCTATATCCTCCTTGGACAGGCCCTCCTTGCGCATGGCCTCCACGATCTTGGCCTCAGTGGCGATGGAGGCGTGATCAGTGCCGGGAAGCCAAAGGGCGGAATAGCCCTGCATCCGGCGGAACCGGATCAAAATATCCTGCAAGGTCTCGTCCAGCGCGTGGCCCATATGAAGCTGCCCGGTGATATTGGGCGGCGGGATCACGATGGTATAGGGCTTTTTGCTCTGGTCTACCTCCGCGTGGAAAAAGCCTCCGTCCTCCCAAAAACCATAGATGCGATCCTCCACCTCGCCGGGGTCGTAGACCTTGGCCAATTCTTTTGCCATGCTGCCTTCCTCCTAAAATACACGAATCAAACGCACGAATTCTTCCGGACGTGGGAAACCCTGGAAGAACCGCCGAATACTTGAAATTTATAATACGACATATACAGGCGATTTGTCAAACCCTTTGGGCTCATTTTTTAGCGTTATACACACGAATAAGTCAAAAACTTCCATGTGTATTATATGCCGGTATGGGACAATCTATTTTTGGCGGCAAAGACAAAATCAGCTTGCGTTTGTGGTTTTTATGCCGCCCGCCGCTTATCAGACCATTTGGCTACTGATAAGCGGCGCAATTTTTTCCGTTACAATCAGCCGCGCCCCGGTGGTCGCCAGACCGCCGGGGCGAATTTGCGCGGACTTTATAAGGGGATCAGTCCATGCCGGCGGTCCACCTATATCGCAGGGCGCTCCCGTCCCCCGGCTGGTCGACTCCTACAAATCCCAGCGCCTTCAAAATCCGGACGCTGGCCTCGTTTTCCTCCGCTGCGTCGGCCAGCAGGGTCAGCCGGCCGCATTTCTGCGCCATATAGGAGCACATCCATTTGGCGGCGCTACCGCCTACACCCTTTCCCCAATCGGCCTGCCGAATCTGATAAAACAGCCCGAATACGCCGTTTTGGGGATCCACAGGCGGACAGCCCACCATACCGCAGCGCTCGCCCCGGTACATAACGGCAAACAGGGTGGGAAAGGGCAGTTTTCTCTGCGTTTCCAGCAACTGGTCCAATCGGTCGGCCGCCTCCTCCCGCGTCAGGGGACGGCCCACGGCGGTATAGCGTGTCACCGCCGGGTCAGACCACAGCGCGACCGCCAGGTCCAAATGGGCTTGCGACAGGGGTTCGAATGCCAAGGGAATATCCATTGAATCGCCCTCCTTTTTATGGACGTCCATCGTCCGCAGCAAAAGGTCAGGAAAGACCGATCGCTTTTCCCGCCTTACAGGGTCAATTGTTCGCCCTGGTCCTCGGGGGCGGGCAGGCTGCCGGCCGCCGGCAGGGTCTTGGTACGGTAGCGGTGGGGCTTTTGCAGCTCCCCTTCCTCATAGGGACGCACGGATACCAGCCGCTGCGCCCGCTTCTGGGTCATGACCGCCACGCCCTGGGTATCCCTTGTGGTCTTGACGGCCAGCGCGCCGGTGTGCACCAAGAGCATGCGCCCGCCGGAGGAACGGAGCAGCAGCTCCCGGTCCTCGGGGATATAAACGATCTGCGCCAGGGGAAACTTGTCGCTGTAGGCCGCCACCAGCTTGCGGCGGTTGGTCTTGGTCTGATAGGAGGTCAGGGCCACCTTGGCCACCCTGCCGTTTTCAAAAAAGAAAAGGACAAAACCGGCGTAATCGGTGGTTACGATCATATGGATGGCCTTCTCCCCTTCGTCCATACCCAGCTTGGCCGGTACGTAATCGCCTAAGAGGCTGGCCTTTCCATCCTCAAAGTCGGCGGCCCTGGCTTTGTATACCTGACACCTGTCCGTAAAGAAGAGCAGCTCGGTTCGGTTTTGGGCCTCGGCCGTAAACACCACCTTATCCCCCTCCTTCAGCTTCTGCTCGCCGCTCATGCGCAGGGACTGGGGGGTGATCTTCTTGAAATAGCCGTCGGCGGTAAAGAAGAGATGGACGGGATAGTCGGGCGTCTCGTCCGCGGCCTGGTCCTCCGACTCCTCTCCGGCCTCGATGATGGCCGTTCTCCGGGGCTGACCGTATTTTTTGATGACCTCCTCCAGCTCCTTGATAATAATGGCGCTGACCTTCTTTTTATTGTCCAGAATAGACTGAAGCTCGGCGATTTCTCCTTCCAGGGACTCGATGTCCTCCATCCGGCGGAGGATATATTCCCGGTTCAAATGACGGAGTTTGATCTCGGCCACATACTCGGCCTGCACCTCGTCGATGCCGAAGCCGATCATCAGGTTGGGGACCACCTCTTTTTCCTCCGCCGTCTCCCGGACGATTTTGATGGCCTTGTCAATATCCAGCAGAATCTTGGACAAGCCCTTGAGCAGATGGAGCTTATCCGCCGCCTTCTGGAGGCTGAAATAGGTGCGGCGGCGGACGCATTCGCTCCGAAAGGCCGTCCACTCGCTTAAAATCTCCTTTATGCC
>DXVY01000226.1 GCA_019417145.1 Clostridiales bacterium | reverse complement strand
ACCGGCCTTGCCATCGCCCTGCCCGACCCGGCGTATGTGGCCCTGATATTTGCCCGCAGCGGTCTGGCCGTTAAGAAGGGAATTACGCTTTCCAACTGTGTGGGCGTTATCGACAGCGACTACAGAGGAGAGCTGAAGGTGGGCTTGATCAACCAGTCTCAGGAGCCCTATACCATTGAAAACGGCGAGCGTATCGCCCAGCTCTGCGTCATGCCGGTCTGCCTACCCCAGGTGGAGCAGGTGGAGCAGTTGGAGGATACCCAGCGGGGCGCCGGCGGCTTCGGCTCCACCGGCAAATAGAAAGGAAGGCCTACCCATGCACAAAAGCAAGGATTTCTTTCTGCTGCTCTTTTTTGTCCTGGCCGCCCTGGTCATCGGGGGATTGGTGGGGGAGCTGACCGCTGGCATACCCTGGCTGAAATGGCTGACCTATGGACAGGCCATTGGCTTTAACAGCGAGGGCGCGGGCCCCCTGATCGATCTGCAGATGATCCAGCTCAATTTCGGCTTCCGCATGCAGATCAGCGTTTTGCAGATCATTCTGATCACCGTCGCTTTACTTATATACCGGAAGGTCCGCTGAGGGGGGAAGGATATGCTAATCTTGGCGTCCCAGTCCCCCCGACGCAGGGAAATTCTCCATATGCTGGGCTTTTCGCCCGTCTGCCGTCCCGCTAGGGCGGACGAGACTCTCCCGCCGGACACCCCGCCCGATGCGGCGGTGGAGCTGCTGGCCCGCCGGAAGGCCGCGGCCGTCCTACAAACGGCCGGACCGGAAGACGTGGTGCTGGGATCGGATACCGTTGTAGCGCTGGACGGCGCGATTTTGGGCAAGCCGAGGGATCGGGCCGACGCGGTCCGCATGCTAAGGCTGCTTTCCGGCCGCGATCACCGGGTATATACCGGCGTGGCTCTACTGAGCCAGGGGAAAAGCCTCGTGTTCCATGACGTCGCCGACGTGACGTTTTATCCCCTTTCCCAGCGGGAGATTACCCAATATGTGGCCACCGGCGAGCCTGGGGACAAGGCTGGGGCCTACGGAATCCAGGGGCGGGGATCGGCGCTGGTGCGGGGAATCCGAGGGGACTTTTTCACGGTTATGGGCCTGCCTGCCGGCCGTACCGTCCGCGCTCTGCGGGAATTCGGCATGGAGCCGGACCTCCCCGAGGCCGCTTTTTGAAAAAATTTACGAAATAGACATATAATCCTCAAAATGCAGGTTGTTATGTGACCCTGATTTGGGGTATAATACCTATACATCGGTTACATAGCATGTGAATATAGGATGAGATGAACAGGGCTGCCGGCCAAAATAGGAGCGGGTTCGGCCTGCTTTTCCTTTTGTGCGTCAAAGGATGGGCCCGGTTCGGTTATGCATAAGTAAGATTACGGGGCAGAAGGGGAGACAAGCATGTTTACCAGAGATATCGGGATTGATTTGGGCACGGCCAACACCTTGGTGTGTATCAAGGGAAAGGGAATTATTATGCGGGAACCATCGGTGGTGGCCTATGACGTGCGCAACGACGCGGTCAAGGCTGTGGGCACCGAGGCCAAGGATATGATCGGGCGGACGCCCGGTTCCATTGTGGCCGTCCGGCCGTTGAAAAACGGCGTCATCGCCGATTTTGACGTGACCGCCGCCATGCTCAAGCGCTTTATCAAGCAGGCCCTGCGGGGCTCGCTCTTTTCCCGGGCCAGGGTGATTATCTGTATTCCTGCCGGGGTCACCGAGGTGGAGAGCCGCGCGGTGTATGACGCGGCCAAGCAGGCTGGCGCCACCGAAATCGACCTGATTGAGGAGCCCATGGCCGCGGCCTTGGGCGCCGATCTGCCGGTGTGGGAGCCGGCGGGCAGCATGGTGGTGGACATTGGCGGCGGCACCTGCGAGGTGGCCATCATCTCCCTGGGCGACGTGGTTACGGCCCAGTCGGTCCGTGTGGCCGGCGACGATTTAGATGAGGCCATACTGAATTTTATCCGTAAAAAGCACAATCTAATGATCGGCGAGCGAACCGCCGAGCAAATCAAGATCCAGATCGGTTCGGCCATGCCCTACGAGGATGAGCCGGAAATGGAGATCAAGGGACGCAACCTGGTGGACGGGCTTCCCAAGAACGTAATCATCACGGCAGCCGAGGTCAGAGAAGCGCTCAGCGATCCCCTGAACCAGATCGTAGACGCCATCCGTTCCACCCTGGAAAAAACGCCGCCTGAGCTTGCGGCCGATATCATTGACCGGGGCGTGGTGCTCACGGGCGGCGGCGCGCTGCTGCGGGGCATCGCCCAGCTTATCGAAACCGAGACCGGCATGCCGGTCCGAGTGGCCAACAGCCCTATGGACTGCGTGGTTGTGGGTATTTCCCGCCGGCTGGAGACCAATCCGGATTTCGACAGCTATATGACCAAACGTAGCAAGCGGTATCGGTAAAACCGTCGGCTCCTTTTGGAACCAAAGCGGCGGCGCGTACGGCGCTTTCCGCTCGGTGCAGATTAAACAGGGGGCCGGCCGGCCCTTTCAGATAGGAGGCGCACTGTATCTTGCGCTTTTTCTTTAGAAGCCCACGCTTTAAGGCTATGCTGGCCTCTATCGCTATTATTGTGGTGGTGACGGTGGCGGTGCGGCTGATCGGCGGATGGATTGCCCCTCAGGCCAGTATTGCCGGCGCCATTGCCGCGCCTTTTCAGAAGCTGGCCGGCGCCATTTCCAATAAGGTGGACGATATAACCACCGCCTTTTCTGACGGCGAAAAGCTCATGGAGGAAAACGCCGCTCTGGAAGAGGAGGTGCGGCGGCTTACCTCCCAGGTCATCGATTATCAGAAGACCAAGGAGGAAAACGAATTCTATAAGGATTTCCTGGAAATCAAGGAGCAGCATCCGGATTTCCAGTTTGAACCGGCCATGCTCATTTCCCGGGATCCTAACGATCCCTTTGGCGGCTTTACCATCGACAAGGGAAGCCTCAACGGCGTCAAGGCCAAGGACCCGGTCATTACGGCCGACGGCCTAGTGGGGTATGTCAGCGAGGTGGCGCCCTCCTATTCCAAGGTGACGACCATTTTGGACCAAAAGATGAAGGCCGGCGCCTATGACCGGCGGACCAGGGACGCCGGAATCGCCTCCGGCACCATCGCCCTGGCGGAAAACGGCCAGTGCCGGCTGTATAACCTGCCCAGAAGCTGTTCGGTCACCATTGGGGACTATATAGTTACCTCCGGCGGGGGCCTTTTCCCCGACGGCCTGCTCATCGGCACGGTGGCCGACGTGCGGCAGGAGGAGCACGACATCTCCCTCTATGCCGTAGTGGATCCGGCGGCCGACCTTGCGGAGCTTCGAGATGTGATGG
>DXVY01000225.1 GCA_019417145.1 Clostridiales bacterium | reverse complement strand
AGACCGAGGCCGAAATCCGCTTGGCCCTGGAAAAGGGCGTGGGCCGCATCGTGGCCGACAATATACCCGAGCTGCACGCCCTCAGCCGCATCGCCGTTGAGACAGGGACCACGGCCCGGCTGCTGCTCCGGGTGAAGCCGGGTGTGGACGCCCATACCCACAGCTTTATCCGCACCGGCCAGATCGATTCCAAGTTCGGCTTCGCCCTGGAGACCGGGGAGGCTGAGGAGGCCGCCCGTCTCGCGGGCGACCTGCCGGGGCTGGAACTTGCGGGCCTGCACTGCCACATCGGCTCCCAGATTTTTGAACTGGAGCCCTTCTGCCTGGCCGCCGAGATTATGCTGGGGCTTATGTCCCGCCTCCAGAAGGCCGGCCTGCCGGTTAAGGAGCTCAATCTGGGGGGCGGCTTCGGCATCCGGTATACGCAGGAGGAGCATCCCCAGCCCTACCGCGCCTTTATGAAGGCCGTGGCGGAAAGGGTGGCGGCCGTCTGTAAGGCCCAAGGGATGGAGACCCCCTATATCTATATCGAGCCCGGCCGCTCTATCGTCGGCCCGGCCGGCGCCACCCTGTACACGGTGGGGGCGGTCAAGGAGATCCCCGGTGTGCGGACCTATGTGTCTGTGGACGGGGGCATGACCGACAATCCCCGCTATGCCCTGTATCAGTCGGCGTACGAGCTGCTCGTCGCCGACCGGGCGGACAAGGAGCGGGACTGGAAGGTCACCGTGGCGGGCAGGTGCTGCGAGAGCGGGGACCTGCTCCAGGAGCACACCCCCATACAGCCCTGCCGCCCGGGGGATATCCTGGCCGTGCTGGCCACGGGAGCCTATAACTATTCCATGTCCAGCAACTACAACCGTATCCCCCGCCCGCCGGTGGTCATGGTGCGGGACGGAGAGGCCCGGGTGGTGGTCAAAGGCGAGACCTACGAGGACCTGATTCGGAACGATGTATAAAGGATGTATAGAGGAACAGGGGCCGCCCCGGCGCGGCCCCTGTTCCTTTAACCTTGCCCGCGGCCGGTCTTCCCCGCGCATCGGCCGGACGCTTCTATGCGCCGCTGTCCGCCAGGTGCGGCCGGGGTTGGCTGTGCCGGAGCCGGATATCCGAGAGAGGAGACCCTGTATCCCCAGGGCCTCCTTTTCTTTCGCCCTATGCGAAAAACCATTTGACTTTAGTAGGGCAATATGATAAAATTTTACTGATTTAAAGTGTGCGGACGCGGGGCGCGCGGACGGCGGACGCCGCCGGAGCCCACCCACGGCCGCCGGGAAGCGGCCGGCCCATCCGCCGCCAATAGGGAGCCGCGCATTGCGGCCGGGAGGAAATTATGGATAAGCTGCGAGATAAGAACACCGACCTGCTGTTTGAGGCCGTGCTCACCCTGAACAATATGGAGGAGTGCTACGCCTTTTTCGAGGATATCTGCACGGTCAAGGAGATCAAGTCCATCGCCCAGCGGTTTGTGGTGGCCAAGATGCTGACCGAAAAGCGGGTGTACAGCGATATTGTCAGCGAGACGGGGGCCAGCACCGCCACCATCAGCCGGGTCAACCGTTCCCTGCAATACGGCAACGACGGGTATCAAATGGTCTTTGACCGGATGAAAAAGAAATGAGCTACGATCTTTTTGCCGACTATTACGATCGGCTGATGGAGGATGTGGACTACCCGGCCCGGACCGATTACCTGCTCGCCCTCTTTGCGAAACACGACCGGAAGCCCACCCTGCTGCTGGACGCCGCCTGCGGCACCGGCGGCTTTGCCCTGGAATTCAGCCGCCGGGGGGTGGAGGCCATCGGGGCCGACCCCGCGCCGGCCATGCTTTCGGTGGCCAGAGCGCGGGCGGACGCGGCGGGGGAGGACATCCTTTGGCTCTGTCAGTCGGCGGCGGATTTGGAGCTTTACGGAACGGTGGACGGGGCGGTCTGCTGTATGGACAGCCTGAACCACATCACGGATTATGAGGAACTGCGCCGGTCCCTGGCCCGTATCGCCCTGTTTCTGGAGCCCGGCCGGCTGTTTATCTTCGATATGAATACCCCCTATAAGCACCGGGAGACGCTGGCCGACCATACCTTTGTGTACGAGCTGGAGGATCTGTATCTGGTCTGGCAAAACGAGACGAGGGGAAATGTGACCCGTATAACCCTGGACTTTTTTATGGAGGAGCCGGACGGACGATACAGCCGGGGCTGCGAGGAATTTTCCGAGCGGGCCTATACCGAGGAGGAGCTGGCCGCCGCGCTGGAGGGCGCGGGGCTGATCCTGGAGGCGGCCTACGACGATATGACCACCCGGCCGCCCCGGCCGGATTCCCAGCGGGTGATCTATGTGACCCGCAAAAGAGGATAGGCCGGACGGCGGATGAAATCCCGTCCCGCCCCTTGCGGACCGGCTTTCGGGACGCGATTTCCCACCGGACGGTGGGGGTGGCCCCGAAGGACAAGGCGGCTTTTGCCCGGTCGCGGTGAGCGGCCCGGGTTCTTTTTATCAAGTCGACGGCCAGGACGCCGCCGACCCGACGGGAGAACCGGACGCGCCCCCTTGCCGGGGCGGGCGGCCCGGGTGCGCATAGGCGCGGATGGCCGCTGTGGGCGGTTGCTTTAAGCAAAGGAGAGAGATGAAAATGGGCAAGCTTATACGCTGCATTACCTCCGACGGGGCGGTCATGGCCGCCGCGCTGGATTCCACCGATATTGTGGGCCGGGCCGAGCAGATTCACAAGACCTCGGCCGTGATCACCGCCGGGCTGGGCCGGCTGCTTACGGCCGCCTCCATGATGGGCAACGCCCTCAAGGGGAAGGAGGACAGCATCACCATCCGCGTGGCCGGAGACGGGCCCGCGGGAGGATTGGTGGCCGTGTCCGACGCCGCCGGCAACGTCCGGGGCTATGCGGTCAACCCGGTGGTCGAGCTGCCCCTGAATGGGAAGGGTAAGCTGGATGTGGCCGGCGCGGTGGGAAAGGGGAACCTGTACGTCTCCAAGGACCTGGGGCTCAAGGAGCCCTACAACGGCTCTACGCCCCTGGTATCGGGGGAGGTCGCCGAGGATATCACCGCCTATTACGCCATGAGCGAGCAGATTCCCACCGTCTGCGCCCTGGGGGTGCTGGTCAACCCGGACCTGACCGTGCGGGCGGCGGGAGGATTTTTGATCCAGCTTCTGCCGGCGGCCGATCCTTCCACCATCGACCGTCTGGAGGCCAATATACGGGATATTCCGCCCATAACCTCCATGCTCACCGACGGCCTGACCCCCGAACAGATCGTGCGCCGGGCCCTTGCGGGCTTTGAGACCGAGGTGCTGTGGGAGCAGGATGTGGCCTACCGGTGCGATTGCTCCCGGGAGCGGG
>DXVY01000224.1 GCA_019417145.1 Clostridiales bacterium | reverse complement strand
TATTCTGATTATCAAGGGAATCCCCCGTGCAGCGACTCTTGCGAGTCGTCGTACGGGGGATTTTTCTAATGCTTTAGCGAAAAAAGCCGCCGGCTATGCCGGTGAGA
Source organism: Clostridiales bacterium (assembly GCA_019417145.1). Classification (GTDB taxonomy): domain Bacteria; phylum Bacillota; class Clostridia; order Oscillospirales; family Acutalibacteraceae; genus Howiella. Next base: position 3,252 of record DXVY01000224.1, on the reverse strand, counting down.
ATAAAAATCTTCAGATAAAAAAATTCTCCTTCGGTATTTACCCTTTCCAATACGCTTGCCCGAATGTTATTCATCCTTCTTACCCACTCCATTGCGTTAAGTTGCTCGGTAACACTTTCCTGTTCAGCTCGGCTGTAGAAAACGGCAAGAAAAAAGTACCTGACGCATGGATACCAAGATTAGAAAAAATATATTGTCTAACTCCCGCACAAATAGCCGAGTTGGAAGAGGCTATCTTGGAATCCAGCGGCACAATTGAGTTGAATATTCAAAACGCTTCAACAGGAAACCGTCAATTGGCTATATCTTTTGCCAGGCAATTTGATACGCTGGATGAAGCAACTTCCAAAAAACTGATTGAAATCTTAAGAAAGCACAAGGAGGGCTAACGCTTGCCTGAATCTATCTTGGTTAATGATAGTACAGCATATAGAATATTTGGTGTCAACCTAATTAGGTTAATTCCTGTAAAAAGTTTAGGCCAAGACCACCCCTAAAAGGGGTTGTTTTGCCTTCTCCAGAGGGGAATATACCGACCGGTCGGTCTCAGCAGGTAATCAGCGCCGATGTTCTGAACACTATAAGGGCGATTTATACATCGGTGGGAATATCGCGCAACCTTTATTAATTAATAGTAGGGGATAGGCCGCCCGGGTATAGCGTAGCGCCCTCGTCAGATGGATTTGCCGCGCGTCTCCGTTTTTATACAATCCCGTATCCGTTTGTGTATGCTTGTATGTTTCGATTCTTTCCAGCGCTATGGGTTGATTGTAGATACAAAGATTACACTTTTTGCATCATGCGCTATAGAAGGGCAAAACCATGTGCTGGTAGATTTTGATATGATCCGACGCACATCCGCAAAGATGTGTGCCTTTAACACTGCTAAAAAAGCAGGATTTGATAATATAAAAGCAATAAATGCTAGTGAAAACTAAAAAAATAATGATATAATGAAAGCAGGAAAATACCATTGCGTGGGGAGGGAAGGGCGTATGAAAACCACGGAACCCGGCATCACCAGCCGCTCCGAGGTCTTTTTTGCCACGCCCAGCCAGCGGGCGCGCCAATTGTTTTATTATGTGACCTGCACCGGCCATTTTTACTATGAGGACACCTATCGCCTTCGGCGACAGAGCTATAACAGCTTTTTGGTCATGTATGTACTGCGTGGAACCGGCGCGGTGCTGCAAGGGGAGCGGGAGATGCCCATGAAAAAAGGGGACGTTGTGCTGCTGGACTGTTATGCGCCCCACGGCTATCGCGCGGTCAAGGATTTGGAGACCCTGTGGGTCCATTTTGACGGGCTGAACAGCCGGTCGCTGTATGAGGCGCTGGAGGAGCGCCAAAACGGCGTGGTCCCGGTGCGGGATGCTTATATGGTACGCGGCGGCCTGCAGCGAATCTATGATCTCCGCGCTTCCGGGAGCCTTCCGGACGAGGCCTTGGAATCGGCCTGCCTAAGCCGGATCTTTGCGGAGTTTTTCGACGCCGGTTGGTCTGTAATCCCCCGGGAGGATCGGTCGGTGGAGGACACCATCCGGTATATTCGGGAAAATCTTAGGGAGAATTTGCGCATCAAGGACCTGGCCGCGCAGGCGGCCCTGAGCGAATTCTACTTTTCCCGCTGGTTCAAGGCGCAGACGGGGACGACGCCCTACGAGTATATCATGACTATGCGCGTCAACGAGGGTAAGAACCTTTTGAAGTCGACCGATAGGGCCTTGTCAGACATCGCGGTGGCCTGCGGTTTTTCCACCGAGGGCAACTTTATTCGCGCCTTTAAAAAACAAACCGGCCTGACGCCCGGCGCTTTCCGCCGGATGGGCCTTTGACGGGAGGAAGATTATATGGAGCAGGTACGCATTTGGGAACAGACCGTAACCATTCCAACCTACAGAACCGGTGATCCCGACAAGAACCCTATGTTTTTGGAGAAACGGGTTTATCAGGGCAGTTCGGGTCGCGTTTATCCCCATAGCGTGATCGATAAGATATACGATGAAAGGGAAGACCGAGCCTACCGCGCCGTTTTTCTGGAAAACAAGTATCTGAAAATCATGGTTCTGCCGGAGCTGGGCGGCCGGATTCAACGGGCGACCGATAAAACCAACGGCTACGATTTTGTGTATTATAACCATGTGATCAAGCCGGCGCTGGTGGGCCTGGCCGGGCCTTGGATATCGGGGGGCATTGAGTTCAATTGGCCCCAGCACCATCGGCCCAGTACCTTTGATCCGGTGGATTATACCCTGCGGCAGAATCCGGACGGGAGCGCCACCCTCTTTGTGGGCGAAATCGAGAATATGTTCCGCACCAAGGGTATGGCCGGCTTTACCCTGCGCCCCGACAGGGCCTATCTGGAAATCCATGTGCGCCTGTATAATCGCACCAATACGCCTCAAACCTTCCTTTGGTGGGCCAACCCGGCGGTAGCCGTAAACGAGCATACCCGTTCCATATTTCCGCCGGACGTCCATGCCGTGATGGACCACGGCAAACGGGACGTCTCCAACTTTCCCATCGCCACCGGTACCTATTATAAAATGGATTACAGCGCAGGGGTGGATATATCCCGCTATAAAAATATCCCGGTGCCCACATCCTATATGGCCTATAAGTCGGATTATGATTTTGTGGGCGGATATGATTACGGCCAGCAGGCCGGGATTCTTCATGTGGCTGATCGTCACATAAGCCCGGGCAAGAAGCAGTGGACCTGGGGCTGTGGTGAATTTGGCCAAGCTTGGGACCGCAACCTGACCGACGAGGACGGGCCGTATATCGAGCTGATGACCGGCTGCTTTACCGATAACCAGCCGGACTTTAGCTGGCTCATGCCCTATGAGGAAAAGACCTTTACCCAGTACTTTATGCCCTATAAGGGCGTGGGCAATGTGCTCAACGCCACCAAGGAGCTGATGGCGGGGATGGAAGTGCCCGCGGCCGGCGTGGTGCAGGCCGGGGTGTACGCCAGCCGAGCGTTGCCAAACGTCTGCATCGAGGTGCGGGATCGGAAGGGCGCCCTGCTTTGCCGGGAGACGGTGGACCTGTCGCCGGAGGCGGCTTGGGTGCGTCGCCTTAAAACGTCGCCCGACGCTAGAGAGTGGGATTTTGTCATCACCGTAACGGACGAGACGGGCAAGACGCTGCTCACCGCCCAGCGGCCGGCGCCGCGGGCGGAGGAGATGCCGGCCCCGGCCAGGGCCATGCCGCTTCCCGCCCAGGTCAAGACCACCGAGGACCTGTACC
>DXVY01000223.1 GCA_019417145.1 Clostridiales bacterium | reverse complement strand
CTTCCAGATCCGCGCTGTTCTCCAGGTTCGCCGCCTCTTCAATCTGTTCCTCTACTGCTTCTGCGGCCTCGATCACTTCATTGCTAAGGAAGCTGTATTCGCCGTCCACGGCCTTCAGCAGACCGTTGGCAAACCCCTGGGTGGTCGCGCCGTCGGCCGTTACTGCCTCGGCTGTGGGCGCGCCGGTGATCTTGAACGCGTCGGCAATGCTGCCCTCGGCGGGAATCTGCGCCTCCAGGGCCCGGGCCATATCTCCGGAAATCATGTAGATATTCTGCGCCACGCCCTTGGCCATATCAAAGGCGGTTTCAAGATCTGCCGTCTTGGCCGAGATGTAATTTACTCCATCGGGGCTGTTGTAAGCCTGATAGGACACGCCCTCCACATCGGTTACGTTCACCGTGGGATAGCCTACATACTTGCTCTCCGCCATATCGCCCGCACGGTTGGCGTAGTTGTACATGGCGTAAACATAACGGAATGCGTTCTTCTTGGCTTCGCTGTCCAGACCGGAGCCAGGATACAGATCCTTATTATCGATCAGCTCGGTGCCCACATTCAGGTACTTCTTCTGCACCTTCTCGATGCTGTCATCGAAAGAAGCCATAGAATCCCAGTAGACCGCATAACGGGTGCCGTCCACCACAAAGTTGTCGGTCAGGGCATAACGGGTGCCCAACTGGGCAAAGTAGGAATTGTTGGCAAAGGCCACGCCCTGGAAGGGTATGGACATATTGGCCCACAGCCGGTCGGCCTGGCCCCAATAGGAGGGTGCGTTCAGGTTGGCAACCTGCCTCGGATAGCCGTCAAACTCCAGACCCGGACCACGGCTGCCGTCTTCGCCCTGGGTCCCGATCGTGCGTCCGGTTTTAGGACCGTTCATCACGCGCTCCAGGCGCTGCCCGTTGGCGTAATAATACAGCAGGGTGTCCCCTACCGCCTGGACGTTCTCCATCCACTGGCCTACAGTCAGCCCATTCATCCAGGGGGTATCCGCATAGGTCTGGCTCAGGTTTTCGTTCTCAAAATATGCGCTGAAGGTATACGCCTTCACCATGTCCTCAAAGGTCTTGACCGGCATGGTGGTATAGAGCTCTGCAACCTCCTCCGCGTTGAGAACCGTTTCGTACATGGAAATATGAGAGTACCAGCCCTCAAAGCCTTCCTGGAAGTCGGAAGCGGTGCCGCCAAAGGTCACCTCAGGGTTATCCAGCAGGGTGGCGAAGGTGCCGCCGTCAATGGCGTCGCCCACATTTACCTGCTTTTCCATCTGAACCGGCTGCCCGTTGATATACAGGGTAAAGCCGCTCTCATCCATGGTAAAGGTAACCATGGACCACTCGTTTACCTTCAGGTTAAGGGGATTGCCTTCTGCATCAACTGCGTAGTAATGGGTCTCCTGCACAGCGGTGGCACGCTCTTCACACAGCTGCATGGCAATCCGCAGAGCCTTTCCGCCCTCGTAGTCCTCATTCCAGGACATGCGGACATATTCCCGTTTGCCGCTCCACTCGTTGCGGCCTACATCCCAAATTTTTCCCCAGGTGTCATCCCGCTCGGGGTATACCATCACATTAATAGTCTTGACCTTCTGGGTGATCTGGTTCCGGCCCTCCTGGGTGAAGGTCATGCCGGTGCCCCATTCGGTGTCCCTGTTCGTATAGTACATGCCCTCGCCATAGGTCATGCGGAAATCCTTTTCGGTCACTACGCCGTCGAGCACGCGGCCGCCGGTTCCGCCGTTGGGCATGTTCCGGCCGATGATATTGTCCAGATCAATGTCCACCAGCGCGTTGGGGTTCTGGCGGATATCGGGACCCTGGGCCTCGTCGGAAGCCAGGTTGTAAGCCGAAAGTGCGGCGATTTCATCCCCGGTCAGGGCGCGATCGTAAATCCGGAAGTCGGCCACGGCGCCCTTAAACGCGGGAGGATCCTTAAACGCGGGATCATCCCAATACCGGCCGCCGCCCAGCGTTACCCGGTGACCATCGGTCAGGTCAGCAGGAGAGAAGGTGGTGCCCGTATCCTGGGTCACCTGGTCTTTGTCCAGATACTTGGTATCCAGCTTCTGCCCGTTCAGATACAGGGTGGCCTGATCGCCCTCCTGCACATAGGTCAGCTGCACCCACTGTCTGACCGGCATCTGGGTAGACTGATCGGCTACCCTGCGCTCGTTGCCCTCGGGGCCCCGTACGGTCATGGAAATACAATTATTGTTATTATTGTTGCCATTGTCCCCCGTCCGCGGGATCCACTTCATGATCTGGTATTTGGTCGCGCTTTCGCCCTCGCCTTCGTCGGGACGGGAAGCCTCCAGTAGGCTACCATACTTCTCGGTCTCATCGGCGTAAACCAGGGTGGTCAGGGTCAGGTTTTCGCTGCGCAGCGCATCTACCGGAATATCAATCAATCCGGTCTTCTTCATGCCCCGGAAAATGGCCATGCCGTCTTCCAGCACAACGTCGCTGCCCACAGCAATGGCGTCGTAATTGCCGGTCTCATCATCAACCTGCTGATAATCCCCGTCGAAATTATAATGCAGCTTCAGATCCGGAATCTCCGGTTCCGGCACATCCGGCGCGGGTATGTCCTCGCCTTCGGCCAGGACAATTTCGCCCAGCTGGAAATAGTGGTTGTCCGGCGGATTGCTGCCGCCCCACTGGCCGCATTCGCGCCACTTGGAAAATTCAAACTTATAGTGATTGTATGCGGCGGGCGTAGCAATCTCAAAATCCTGATCATAATAGACACAGCGGGACTCTGCGTCATTGGAGATATCAGCCGCGCCCGGGTCGCCAAGAGCAGGCGGCTCCACGTCGTTCCGGGTATCCAGAACCGTCCAGTCACTGCCATCGTTGGAGCCGGAAAGCACCCAGCTCACAGGGTCGCGGGAGATGCGGTCGTTGCCGGTGGCAAAGGTATAATACCGCACCGTGACCGCCTCGGTGGTCTCGAAAACAACCGAGACTGTGTCAGAAACCGATGAGCCCTTATCCATGGGACAACCGCCCTTGGTGGTCGTATCCCCGTCGAACATGTCTTTCAAGTAATCCGAATCGTTCTCTTTGTACACCTTGGTGTAATCCCCGGCGATGCCAGTGACCGATTCCAAAATGACCTTATCCGTCAATTGGTTCTTGGCCGTCTGGCGGCTGGGGTCCAGTGTATCATTTACACCGGTTGCAGCAGAGGCCGTCAGCGCGCTGAAAGGCAGCATGGAAACGACCATACTGGCCGTTACCAACCAAGCCGTCAGGCGTCTGCGAGTCTGCCGAGTCTGCTTTTTACCCATATTTTTACCTCCTATTCTGATGCTGGGATTCAAGTTTATAATAGCAGTTTATGATTAAAAAAACAACG
>DXVY01000222.1 GCA_019417145.1 Clostridiales bacterium | reverse complement strand
TATTTTTCCCGCAGGTCGTTGAGGGAAGTCCATTCCATTTCTATCACCCTTATATTGGATTTGCCGCGCCGCATGGTGACGGACAAACAGCACAATCCCCCGTTCCGGCAAAAGGCCGCAGCGGGGGTTTTACCTTAATAAAAATATTATAAGCATCCAAGGTTTTTTTGTCAACCGATTGGCGGTATTTATGGCTTTTTGGCGTGGATCACCAGTTGGGACGGGGCGGACAATTCGGCCGCCTTCCCGGCCAGTTGAAAGGCGATTTTGGCCCCCGTCAGCAGGCCGATCTCAAAGTATACCTCCTCGTATACCCCGGCCAGGTCGAAAAAGGCTTCCATGTAGGGGTTGCGGTCCTGCTCGTCCACAAATTCGGCGGAGAAAAGCGCCTCGGCCCTGGACTCCGCGTCCTGGATCCTTTCCCGGTAGGATTTTTCCGTCGGCTTGTCCATCCGACAGGCCCCTTCCTTTAAATAGGACTTTAGCATGGAAAGGTCGGCCCGTTTCCACATGTCGTTAAAATTCATAGCGCATACTCCTTTTCGTATCATGTTGTATAGGATTTGTATATGAATATTATGCCAATCGTCGTTTCCCTCCCCTCCGGCCGTCTCCCGCCGGCTTGTTCACAAAAAGTTTACAAATAGCTATTTGATTTCAAAATTAGATTTTTCGTTTATATAATACACAAAATCGTTTTCTTTGTCAATTGAGAATTTTCCTATCGGCTAATATGATTTGTTTTTCTATTAGAATAATTTTATCAAGCGTGTATAATTAGCAAATAAGGAGCGTGATAAAGTGACTGCCGCCAAGAAAATCAAAGTGCTTTTGGTTCAGCGTGAAATGACGCTGAAGGACTTAGCAAATCTTTTAAATATCAGCGCGCCAACCTTAAGCAATAAAATGCGTCGGGACAACTTTCGAGAAAAAGACTTAATAGAAATTGCACGTGTGTTGAATTTCGACTATTCTATCGTTTTCACCGATAAAGAAACCGGCGAGACTTTTTGATCTATAAACGGGCGGGGCTAAAGCAGCCCCGCCCCTTTTCCTTTTTTGCCTATTGCTATTTTGACTCCAAACGCATACAATAAGAATGTAAGGAATTCACGGAATACACGGAAAGGAAGGATTGATATGGAAGCCGCCAGAAAATTTGCATCCATTGAAACCGCCAAGGTAACGTCCAAGGGACAAATCACCATTCCCATTGATATTCGCAGAAAGCTGGGGATTAAGGACGGAGATAAGGTTATATTCATCGAGGAAAACGGCAGGATCGTTTTGGCTAAAAGTTCAATGGAAATATTGCGGATGGCCCAGGAAGCCTTTGCCGGAGAAGCGTCTCGCGCCGGCCTTGCCGACGAGCAGGACGTTGTGAATATGGTTCGTCAAGCGAGAAAGGAAAGGCAGGGATAAAACATGCGGGTTATGTTGGACACCAACGTGCTCATATCCCTGCTGCTGTTTCCCTCCCGACAGATGGACCGTATGATGGAATACATCTTCCGGGAACATCAGCTGGTTCTTTCCTCTTTTGTGGTGGAGGAATTGAACTTTGTGGTTTCCAAAAAGTTTCCTACAAAAACGGGGGTTATCGATCAGCTATTGGCACAGATGGGCTATGAACTGGTCTATACCCCAAAAGAGATGGATAAAAGCCTCTTTCGCATACGGGATGAGATGGATTATCCCGTATTATATACGGCGGTTATGGAAAATATTGATCTTTTGATTACCGGAGATAAGGACTTTGCAGATGTGGATATAGATCGGCCTGCAATCCTGACTCCAAAAGCTTTTATCGAAAAGTATGTTGACACAGGCAAAGAGCGGGGCTAAAGCAGCCCCGCTCTTTGCCTATCTATACGTTTTCGGGAGGGGGCGTGGGGGAGGGCCTTTGAGAGAAGGCTCTCCCCTACAAACCGCCCAGCCCGTCGCATATGGCCTTGAACACCGGCGCGCAGGTAGAGCCGCCCGACCGGCCGTCCTCCGCCAGCACCACGATTACATATTGGGGCACCTCCGCCGGATAAAATCCCGCGAACCAGGCTTGCAGCACCTTCCGGCCGTCCCGCAGCCATCCGGTTTCCGCCGTGGCCGTCTTGCCGCCCGCGCTCCCCTTTTCCGGCCGCGCCGACGCGCCCGTGCCGGTCTCGATAACCCCGATCAGTCCCTGCCGGATGACCGCCGCCGTATCCGCCCCCATCACCTGGGTGGGGGCCGCCGGGTCGACCGGCTCCAGCACGCCGTCCTTCACCGTTCCCTCCACAAGGGACGGGGCGTGGTAAGCGCCGTCCCCCGCCACCGCCTCGTACAGGGAACACAGCGCAAGGGGGGATAACAAAAGATCCCCCTGCCCAATGGCAAAGTTGGCCATAGCCGCCGGCTGGGCGGATAAAACCTCCAGGTTGGGCAGGCTGCCCGGATCGGAAGCCATACCGTCGGCCAGGTACCGGCTCTGTCCGAAGCCCAAAAGCTTGGCCATTCCGTAAACCGCGTCCGCGCCCGCCTGTAGGGCCAGATTATAAAAATACGTGTTGCAGGATCTTTCCAGGGCCGAATATAAGGTCATGGGACCGTGCCCCTCCTCGGTGTTGCAGTTGAAATTGCGGCCGCCGATCAGGGCGTGGCCCAGACAGGTATATCCGTAGTCCTTGGTAAATCCCCCTTCCAGCGCGGCCGCGGCCACGCAGGGCTTGAAAATAGACCCTACGTTATAGGCGGTCAGGGCGCGGTTGATAAAAGGCGCGTTGTCCGCCTGTAGGCTGTCGGCCAGGTTATCCGGAGAAAAGCCCGGTCGGCTGGCCATGCCCCGGATCTTGCCTGTGCCCACTTCCAGCACCACCGCCGCGCCGGCCGTCAGGCTCTGGGTCGCCTTTTCGGTTATGGCCTGAATCCTGCTGTCCAGGGTCAGCGCCACGCCGTCGTTCAGCGTCCCCGCCGAGCCTTCAATCTCCGGCTCCACCCCCGGCAGCACATGGCCGGCCGCGTCTATGGTATACACCGCCGACAGCGGCTCCTCCGCGTACAAAAGCGAGTCAAAGGCCTTTTCGATGCCGGCCGCCCCGTGGCCGTCGCTGTCCAGATACCCCACCGTATGCACCGCCTGCATATCGTCGCCGTATCGGTCCAATACGCTGAACAGGGTGATTCCCTGGGCGTAGACCGGCTGTTCCAATTCCACCACCGCCGGCTTTTTCTGTTCCAGCCGGGCGAGGGCGGCTTCCAGCCGCTCCTCGGGCAGTCCCGCCGCCCGCAAGGCCACCACGGCCTGGGGCGTGGGCGCCACCGCCGCCATATATTTGGTGGAACGGTTGACCATGGGTGTGAGATTACAGTCGAAAATCGTGCCTCTGGGCCGGGTGATTTCCACACGGATACTGCTGTCTCTTATACACATCTCC
>DXVY01000221.1 GCA_019417145.1 Clostridiales bacterium | reverse complement strand
CTTCAAGGGGGGTGGCATGTTTGGCAGGCAACAGATCGATATGCTTGGCGCCAGCCAGAGTCATGGCGGCCGGCAGCGTACAGACGATACCGTCTCCCACCATGGAGACCGGAATATTGCCGGTAAGCACGCTCACCTGGCTCACAAAATCATTGACGCCGTCGGCAGCGCCGGTGATAATGTGCATGGCGTTCTGCTCCAGCGCGTGCTGAGCTAAACGCGCCGCCGGGTTGTCGCTATAGTAAATGGTGATCTCCGCATCGGTATCCTTAGAAAGCTGGTATAAAGCCTTCATGGCTTGTGCTCGCTGCTCCGCCTGCATCTTTTTGGGCTGTACCGTAACCACCTGAACACCCGTACCCAAGTGCCTTGCCATCTCCTTGCCTGTTTCGATGATCCGTCGGCAGGCAGACTGCGCGGTCACGCAAACAAGGATGGGTCTGCCGCTCTTGGTATCCATATAACAATATCTCCTTTCTGTCTAAACTTACCTCAGGTAAAGGATTCTCTTTCCTGAGTACGTTTGTATTATAACCAGCAACTATATCGGATTTGGGACTATTCTAAGTATAAATTATGAATAATTCCTAAAATAAAAACTATTGATTTCGGGGGTATACCTATCGGTATTTCCATGTTATAATGGGTATGCTAAGTGTGATATTCCAGTGTAATCTTCCGGAAGATCACAGCAAATATAGCAGGGAGGTTAAAAAAATGGCCAAATATGTATGTCTGGTATGCGGTTATGTGTATGACCCGGAAGCGGGCGACGAAGATGGGGGTATCGCCCCCGGCACCGCTTTCGAAGATATCCCCGACGATTGGGTATGCCCGGTCTGCGGCGTGGGCAAGGATCAGTTTGAAAAGCAGGCCTAGCATCTGACGCGTCCATCTACCTGATGGGCGCGTTTTTTATCGCCTCCTTGCATATAAATTTATTTTTTCCATTGTCCAACGGAACCCTTTTCATATCCTGCAAGCAATAGGTAGAGGTGGTGCATCGCCTCCTTTGACCTCGTTTTCGTCTAAAGGGGGCGCCGCCCGGCCCGTAGGCCTAGCCTTTTTCAGCTGCCCCCACAAACGGCGGCAACCACCATTATAACCCGGTCGGCGGGCTGATTCTGCCGGGAATCGTCGGCCGATTTTGCCGATTTGACACTTGTTTTGCTCCAAACGCAGGTCTTACCCGGGGAACAGCAGCCGCACCGCCGCCGCGCTGGCCAGCGCGGCCACGCCGTCCGCCAGCAGAGCGGCCAGCAGGGTATAACGGATCCTGCTGACGCCGCAGGACCCATAGTAGACCGCAACCGTATAAAAGGTCGTTTCGCTGGAACCGCACATAACCGCGGCCGTGCGACCGGCCAAGGAATCCGCGCCGGCGTTTTGCAGGATGCGGTCCAGAAGCGCCAAAGAACCGCCTCCCGATACCGGCCGCAGGATGGCCATAGGGACCGCTTCCCGGGGAAAGCCCAGTAAATCGGTGGCTGGCGCCAGGGCGGCGCTGAGCACATCCATAGCGCCCGACGCCTTGAACATCTCCACAGCCACAATGAGTCCCGCCAGGGAGGGGATGATCCCTATCAGGGACTTGAGTCCGTCTCTCGCTCCCTCCAGAAAACAGTCGAAAATGCGCACGCCGCGACAGAGGCCAACGGTGATGATCAATCCGATCACCACCGGCACAGCCCATATTCCTATGATCTGCACATCTTCCCCCTCCTCTGCGCGCGGTGGGCCAGCAGCCGATTGAGCACCTGCCCGACGATCAGGGCGGCCGATGAGGCAAGCCAGATGGCGGGCATAATGTCCATAGGGTTCGCGCTGCCGTATTTGGCCCGCAGCCCGGCGATGGTAGTGGGAATCAGTTGAAGGGACGCTGTATTGAGCACCACAAAGGTGATCATATGCCGGCTGGCCGTGTCCTTCAGGGGATTATCCTTTTGCAGCTGCCGCATAGCCTCGATGCCAAAGGGGGTGGCCGCATTACCCAGCCCCAGCAGATTGGCCGAAACGTTCATGGATATGGCCCGCGCCGCCGGCCCGTTCCGCTCCATGCCGGGAAACAGAAAGCGCAGCGCCGGCGACAGAGCCCGACCGATAACCGCCGTCACGCCCGCGCCCTCGGCAATGCGCATAATGCCGCTCCAGACCATCATCACCGCCGCCAGGGTAAGCGCCATTTCCACCGCCGCCGTTCCTCCACTATACACCGCCTCGGTAACCTGCTGCATGCGGCCGCTACAGGCGCCAAAGACAACCGAAATCAGCACAAGCGCCCCCCATACGTAATTCATCACAGCGCATGCCTCCCCCCGATGATTACAATAAGTAAAACGTTTTATCCGCTTAATACCGCGCCGTTCGCTGTTTTCATAATATGAGCCCGGCAAATGTATTATACCGTTTGGAATTGTAAAAATATGTAATATTTCTATTGACAGAATTCGTCCCATGAAGTATGATAAAGGTGTTGAGTGAATGTATTCCGCCAATTTTCATCGTTAAAACAGGAGGCAGAAATATGAAGTCCATTGGAATCTTACGTAAAGTTGACGAATTAGGTCGCATTGTCATTCCTAAGGAACTCCGGAAGAAATTTGGAATCATCGACAATGTGGATTATTTTGAAATCTCTGTCGAAGGGAACACGATTGTATTGAAAAAGTACGAACCCGGTTGCGTGCTTTGCGGCGGTACTCAGGATCTGGCCGATTTTGACGGACATGAGATCTGCGCCGCCTGTCGCGCAAAAATTAGAAGAATGGATTAAAAAACGGGCGGCACCCCGGGGGTGCCGCCCGTTTTATCGGTATAAAGGTTGGCCGTATAAAAAAACGCCGATGCTTTTTAGCATCGGCGTTTTGCCATATACCTACATTATTTCTCGTCGTTCCAGGAATACATCTTGCGCAGCTCGGCGCCCACGGCCTCCAGCTGGTGTTCCGCGGCAATCCGACGGCAGGCGTTGAAGTGGGAACGGCCCACCTTGTTTTCGTTGATCCACTTGCTGGCAAAGGTACCGTCCTGGATCTCGTGAAGGATCTTCTTCATTTCCTTCTTGGTATCCTCGGTGATCAGCCGCTTGCCGGTCTCGTAGTCGCCGAACTCGGCGGTGTCGGAAATGGAATAGCGCATCTTCTTGAATCCGCCCTCATAGATCAGATCTACAATCAGCTTCATCTCATGGATGCACTCGAAATAGGCGTTCTCCGGCGCGTAACCGGCCTCCACCAGCGTCTCAAAGCCGGCCTGCATCAGGGCGGTAACGCCGCCGCACAGCACAGCCTGCTCGCCGAACAGGTCGGTTTCGGTCTCGCACTGGAAGGTGGTCTCCAGCACGCCGGCGCGGGATCCGCCGATGCCGGCGGCATAGGCTAGGCCAATCTCCTGGGCGCGGCCGGTATAGTTC
>DXVY01000220.1 GCA_019417145.1 Clostridiales bacterium | reverse complement strand
GTTCGAAAAGCCGATCCACCCGCTGGCCCGTCTTGGCCGAAATAAAAAGAATAGGGGCAAAGGACATAAAGGAAAAGTCCACCATCAGCTTTTTGCGATAGCTGTCCATGGTCTTGCCGTCCTTTTCCACCGCGTCCCATTTGTTTACTGCGATGATGCAGGCCTTGCCCCCTTCCAGCGCAAGCCCCGCCACCTTGGAGTCCTGTTCGGTAAAGCCCTCTGTGGCGTCGATCATTATGACGCAGACATCCGCCCGCTCCACGGCCATCCGGGCGCGCAGGACGCTGTATTTCTCAATCTGATCCTCCACCCGGCTCTTACGGCGCAGGCCGGCGGTATCGATAAAATTGAATTTTCCATACTGGTTTTCCACATAGGAATCAATGGCGTCCCGGGTTGTGCCGGCCAGGTCGGAAACAATAGACCGTTCCTCGCCGGAAATATAGTTGATAAGCGAAGATTTGCCGGCGTTGGGCTTGCCGATGACGGCCACGCTGACCACGTCTTCCTCCTCTTCCGTATCCTCCCCCGCGGGAAGGTGGGAAAAGACCTCATCCAACAGGTCGCCGGTGCCAAGGCCGTTAACCGAAGAGACGGCCAAGGGATCGCCCAGCCCTAAATTGTAAAACTCATAGTAGTCCATGGGCGGCGCGCCTATGGTATCGCACTTGTTGACGCAGAGGACCACCGGCTTGCCGCTGCGCTGCAGCAGGGCGGCGATCTCCTGGTCGGACGCCGTCACCCCCGCGCGCAGGTCGGTGACGAAAATGATGACGCTGGCCGTATCTATAGCCAACTGGGCCTGGGCCCGCATTTTTTCTAGAATTACATCGTCGGTCTTGGGCTCGATGCCGCCGGTGTCCACCAGAAGCACCGACCGGTTTTGCCATTCGCAGACGCCGTAGATCCGGTCCCGGGTAACGCCGGGGGTATCGTCCACGATGGAGAGCCGCTGGCCGATCAACTTATTGAACAGGGTGGATTTTCCCACGTTGGGACGTCCCACCACGGCCACCACCGGCCTGTTTGACCTGGTATTTTCCGCCATACTGGCCTCCTTGTCATTCATACGTATGTTTCCGGGGATTTTATACCGCTTTGCCTTTGTCCATTTCCCGCCAAACGGAAGATTCCCGGTTGGTTCGAACCCTTTTATCTGCCGGCGAAAGCGGCCATCAGGGCGTAGCCGTCGTTTGGCACGGGGCGCACGGGCACCTTCAATTCCTGTTCCACGTCCGCAAGCGACACATCGTCCAAAAACAGGTCTCCCTCATGCCGGAGCATGACCGACGGGATGAGCAGCTCATCCCCCAAATCCTTGCCCCGCAGTTGCCGGATCAGGTCGCCGCCGGTGACCAGGCCGGAAACATTGATGGTATGGCCAAAAAAGTCGTTGACAATAGGATAGACCTTTCCTTCTAAATTATGCCATTTTGCAGCCGCTATGTCAACCAATTCCCGCAAAAGAGGAAAGGCCGATACACCGGTGGCGACACTTATCCGCCGGGGCGCGTCGGGCGCGGGCTCGTCGGTCACGGCGTCCAGCGCCTCCGACCGAAGCAAGGCCCACAGGCCCACGCCGTTTTCCAGCTGGGTGAAATCCTCATAGAACGCCGCGTCTGGGATATTCCGGCCGGCTATGAGATAAAACTCATCGGCCGCATAGACCCGCCGACTGCCGTTCTTGGCCAGGCTGGCCTCTCCAAAGCGGTCCATACAATCGATAACAGCGGCGGCGCCCTGTTTATCAAATAGCCTTAGATCGGTAAGGCCCTGCCGGTACTTGGTCAATCCCACCGGCACGCCGGCGATACAACCTACCGATTCCAGCGCGGTCAGATCCCGAAGGGTCCTCTCCAACTCCGCTCCGTCGTTCCACCCCGGACAGAGCACCAGCTGGCAATTGATGCGGATGCCGGCCGCCGCCAACCGATAGAGTACCTCCAGCCTTTCGCCCGCAAACCGGTTATGCATCATTTTTGACCGCAAATCCGGATTGGTTGTGTGCACCGAGATATTGATGGGGCTGATATGCATATGGATAATACGCTCCACCTCGTGCTCGGTGATATTGGTCAGGGTGATATAATTGCCGAAGAGAAAGGACAGGCGGGAGTCGTCGTCCTTGAAATAAAGGCTCTCACGCAGACCGGCAGGCAGTTGATCAATAAAACAAAAAATACATTTATTCTTACAGCTTTTCTGCTCATCCATCAGATAGGTGGCAAAATCCAGCCCCAGGTCCTCGTACTCGCCCTTGGTCACCCGTAGGCAACGCCGTTCTCCCGCCTGGTCCAGCACTTCGGCCGTCAGACGCGTCTCATCCTGGTAGAACCGGTAGTCCAGCACGTCCATAATATCGTGCCCGTTCAGGCGCAGCAGGGTATCCCCCGCTTTAAAGCCGGCCTTAAAAGCCGGCGAGCCCTTCACCACCTTGTGGATAATAACCGCCATATACGCCCGCCTCCTCCGTCTTAAGCGCAATTCTGGATCCTCTGCAAAAGGCCGCCGATTCCCGGCCCCCGGAAACAAAATTCCCCTGTAATGAAAAAATAGAGGAAGATCGCTCCTCCTCTATCCCTCGTGGCCAAGTCTCAGCTTAGGCCTCTTTTTTCACCACTTCACGGCCATTGTAATACCCGCAGTTGGCGCACAGCCGATGGGGACGCTTATACTCGCCGCAACGCGTGCAGCGGACAAGCGCGGGCGCGTCCAGCCTCCATACGTTGGAGCGCCGCTTATCGCGCCGGGCCTTAGATGTTTTTCTCTTGGGTACCGCCATTGTCAGCACCTCCTTAAGCGAATTAACATTCCCGCCTTTTCAATGAAGCAGTTCCTGCAGAGCGGCCAAGCGCGGATCAACCTCTTTTACCCGACACCCACAGTCTCTCTCGTTCAGGTTCTGGCCGCATACCGGGCAAATACCCAGACAATCCGGCCTGCATAAATGCTTCATGGGCAAATGCAGAATCACTTCCGCGCGAACCAATTCATCCAGATCCAGCCGCTTGTCCTCCACCACCAAGAACGCCTCGTCATCCTCGCTCTCGGCATTGTCAAGGGCGGGGACCAGCATGCGCTCCAGTTGAAAAGACTGGGGTTGCCGGAGGGCAACACCACAACGGTCACAGGTTCCGAAATAGATCGCCTCGCAGGAAAGTTGCAGGGTGACGACGTCGGCCTTTACGGAAATATCGCCGGTTACCAGCACCGGCTCCTGGAAGGGCGTACCGCCCTGCCATTCCAAGCCGCTTAAATCCACCTTTTCGTCAATGGCAAGCTGCTTTATATCCCCGCTGAACAGCGGTTTCAGGTCGAAAATCATACCTTCACCCCGATTGTCACACAGATTATTATATCGATTCCGTAAGATTTTGTCAAGAGTATTTTTGAGACCAGAAGCGCCAAGCCGCGCTGCGGCGAAAAAATGACCGTCTCGCAGGAAACGTTGGTAGCAGCCCT
>DXVY01000022.1:3964-15256 GCA_019417145.1 Clostridiales bacterium | reverse complement strand
CCAAAGACTGCAGCAAGAAGGGACGCTCTGTGGTTCGTCTCAAGGCTGAGACTGGTGCCAGAGTGTCCTCCCGACCCCGATATGGGTATATGAAGGACCCGGCAGATCCCAAACGGCACATGGTGCCTGATCCCGAGACCGCTCCGGTGGTGCGGTACATCTTTGACCTCTGCGTTTCTGGAAAGGGTCCTGCCCAGATTGCAAAGCAGCTCAAGAAAGACAAAATTCCCACGCCTGGATATTCCTACTATCAGAAGCACGGAGTAGAGCTGACCGGAGTGGACATCACCCAGCCATACAACTGGTCCACCAACACCGTCGCTGGCATTCTGGAGGATGAGACTTACCTGGGTCACACCATCAACCTGAAGTCCACCACCCTGTCCTTCAAGAACAAGAAGCGCATTGAGCGTCCGGAGTCTGAGCAGCTCCGCTTCGAAAATACACATGAAGCACTTGTCACGCAACAGACCTGGGAGATCGTACAGGATATCCGCAAGCACAAACGGCGCAGAGCCAATATGGCTGAGCAGAATATCTTTTCTGGACTGGTCTACTGCCTGGACTGTGGAGGAACCATGGTACTGCACCGGGCGCACACCATGGATGCGGTGAAAAACAACTTTATGTGCTCCACCTACAAGAAGAAAGGCAAAGCCGTCTGCTCCGCTCATTACATCCGGCAACAGGAACTCAATGCTATCCTGTTGGATGACATCCGCCGTGTCACACACTTCGCCCGTCAGAACGAGCTACGATTTGCGGAGCATATCCGCAAGAAGCAGGGCAAGGAGGCGCAGCAGGAGATCACGGTGCTTCAAAAGAAAATCGACACCATGCAAAAGCGCCAGGCCGAGTTGACAAAACTCTTCAAACGGCTCTACGAGGACAGCGTCCTTGGCCGCATCCCGGACGAGCAGTATCGCATCCTGTCTCAGGAGTACACCGCCGAGCAGAAAGAGATCCAGGAACAGCTCCCTGCCATGGAAGTAAGGCTTCAGGAACTGAAAGACTCCAGCTCCAATATTGCCCGGTTCATTGAGAATGCCAAGCGATACAGCGAGATCCCGGAGCTGACTGCTGAGATCCTGCGCATCTTCATCAAGCGAGTGGAGGTCGGAGAGCGTACGGAGAAATACTCCCGCACAGCACCGCAGGAGGTACGCATCTACTATCGTGACATCGGCCTGGTGGACGAACTGCCTCAGAGTATGGCAGATTCCATGGCAGAAGAAATTCCAAACGAGGTTGCATGAGCAGAAAAGGGAGGCTGTGCCGAAACACAGCCTCCCTCCACAGGAACAAATATTAAGTTATACGGGTAGGTTCATAAATTGTCCCTATGGAACGTCGGAGAACCATCGTGGGATTCAAAGCCGTTATCTAATGCAATATCAGCCACTTTATCCTTTGCGCATTGTAATGCCTGCGCTGCCTTTGTCAGCCGGAGAGCGCGAATTTCCTCAAAAGGGGTTCTGCCAGTCAGCTCTTTAAAAATCCTTACAGCATGATATTTGCTATAACCAGCAACACGACTTAAATCCTCCAACGTAATATCTTCACGGAAATGTGCGTTGATATATTTTTGCATTTTGCTAATGGCGATGATTTTATCCGACCACTCCATCCAATCCCTCCACTAACAGAATAACATAGAAACACAAAAAAACCTCGACACCAATTGCGTATTTTTACTAAAATATTATTTTTTATTAAGAAACTGTCGAAAGCAATTTTCGACAGTTTTTTCACTTGAGAAGCGTTGACAAAAAGGATACCCGTTATAAACGCGAGCGGCAAGGCAAAAGAAAAAGCCGAGCCTGGAACGCCAATTGCGTCCAGGCCCCGTCCTACTGAAGAAAAATGAATGCTGAAAGCGCGGGCGCAAAAGAAACCGCACCCCACAACGTGAGGTGCGCGAATTGGGTGCGGCAGCTTGCCGCTGGTGGAGGCGAGGGGAATCGAACCCCTGTCCAAAAACCTATTCTCCAGGGCATCTCCGAGCGCAGACGATGCTTTTGTATTCCCTTTGCGGCGCGCCCATCGTCAGGCTCGCCGGTCCGGTAGTCTCCCCGTCATGGCCGAGGGAGAGACAGCCCTCGGCTCACGTTCACCGCTAAATGACGCCCGCACCGGGCCGCGGTACTCCCGGATTGGACGGCAGCCTATTTAGGCTGCGAGAGCAACTGTTTTGTTCTCAGTTCATTTTAAGCGCGGATTTTATAGCGGGCCCGCACCGCTGCTCGCTTCCCTAGATGCAAGATCCCTGTCGAAACCTTTACGCCCCCATGTACACGTGTGTCCGGCTTTGACCTTTGCCTATCGGTTTTGCTCCTTCATGGCCCGTTCAATATCCCGTTTGGCCGCTTTTGCCGCCATGTCCGCCCGCTTGTCATACAGCTTTTTGCCCTTGCAGACCCCCAGCTGCACCTTGACCAGCGAGCCCTTGAAATAAAGGGACAAGGGGATGAGCGTCAGCCCCTGCTGCTTGACTAGACCGTACAACCGCAGGATCTCCCGCTTGTGGAGCAGCAACCGCCGCACCCGTCCGGGATCCCGATTGAAGATGTTCCCGTGATCATAGGGGCTGATGTGCATGCCGTTGACCAGCATCTGTCCATCCTCCACCTCACACCAGGCATCCTTCAGGTTCACGCCCCCCCGCCGAATCGATTTGACCTCGGTGCCGCAAAGCTCGATACCAGCTTCCAGGGATTCCTCCACAAAATAATCATGAAACGCCTTTTTATTGGTCGCAATGGTCTTGGTTTTTTCCCTTTCCACCGGCATCGCCTCCTTTTGGTCGCCCACGGGATTACACTACAGTATACCATACGCTGCTCTAAAGTCAAGCGGGGGAGCCTGGCAAATAAAATCACAAAATGGTAAACGGCGCGGGCTGTCCACCCCTACAAAGGCGCCGCCTCTATGCAACCGACACGCCCCTATTATCCTGCAACCATAGGCGGCGGGCATCGCACGGTGGCCAGAAAAGGACTTTCCGCCAAAGGGCGGGCGCTTTATTGACTTTCTCCGGCGGGGTTCTTATAATAAAAGGTACATATTGTATTGGCGCTTTCCAAGAATATGGCGTGTCGCACAGATGCTTTTCAACCGCCACAATGAAGTATTCCCTGAAAAAGAGGTTTAAACATGATCGTTGATTTTCACACCCATATCTATCCCGATAAAATTGCGAGCAAGGGCGTTCAATATGTGGGCGATTTTTACGGCTTCCATCTCACGACCCTTGGCACCGACGCCCATCTCCGGCAGTGCTGCAAGCAGGCGGGGGTGGACAAGCGGGTGCTATTGGCCGTTTCCATTCGCCCCGATCAGGTGGATTCCATCAACGCCTGGCTGCGGGACCGGCTGGACGCGGACACCTTTGGCTTCGCCGCCCTCCACCCCTTTATGGAAGATCCCCTTTCTCGGTTGGAACAATTTCCCGCCATGGGTTTTGCGGGGGTTAAATTTCATCCTGATATGCAGCAGTTCAACATTGACGACCGCCATATGGATCCGGTTTACGCCTGGCTCCAGGCCCACCGCTTTCCCGTCTGTTTCCATATGGGCGATCCCCGCTACGACTACTCCCGGCCCATCCGTCTGGCCCGGGTGCTTGACCGGTTTCCCGAGCTGCGGGTCGTGGCCGCTCATCTGGGCGGCTATGAGCGATGGGACGAAGCCGCATCCTGTCTGTCCGATTCGGGGGTATATTATGACACCTCAAGCGCCATCGCCTTCATGACGCCGGAACGGGCGGCCGAAATCATCCTGCGTCACGGCGCGGACAAGGTGCTTTTTGGCACCGATTACCCCGTGACCACCCAAAGGGAAGAGCTGGCCCTCTTCATGCGCGTTCCCCTATGCGAGGCGCACAGGCAGGCCATCCTGTCCGGCAACGCCTGCCGTTTTCTGGGGATAGCGCCGCCCCCCGAGGCGTCATCCGCAACTGAACCCGCGGACGCCTAGATTCCGGCGTCTTACGGCCCGCTCACGGCCATATTTTTTCGGGGGAAAACCACCGAATGGAGGAGGAAGGCTATGCACTGGCACAAACGCATGTCCGAATGCCAGCGCAATCGATATCTGCTGGTGGTGGAACTCATTATTATCGCCGCCATTACCCTGGGACTGGTATTGGGTATCAGCGCCGTGCGGGGCGACGCCTGGCTGCCCACCCGCAACTGGCCGGAGGCCGAGCTTCTCCCCGAACTGGAGACGGCCGCCCCGGTGATCGACTGCATAGAAACCGCCGGCCTCTCTCCCGCTGAGCAGCGGCTGTTTATCTCTTTACAGGGGCTGGTAAACAAAACGCGTCCCCGTATTTGGGCCGACGATTCCTTTCCGTCGGCAGACAATCAAACGCTGGCCATCCTGGACCTTTCCTTTGCGCAGGTGCAGAATCCCTACGGCCTGCTGGACAAGTACCGCGAGGAAATCAAGGGGATGGTGGTCTACGATCAGAACAACCCTTACACCCTCCACCTTGCCGCCGTCATGGCCGCGTCCTGTCGCTGCGTCATAGCCGACGGCCAGCTTGCCGAGCGCCTGCGCGCCGATTGGGACCTACCGGTGGTGGAGGACCTGCGCGACCGGTTTCCCGACCGATTCGCCGTTTATCAATATATGCTGGATCATTTTGCCGACGACATGACCGACCGGCTGCTCATCGGAAGCGACCCGTCCCATATCCGATATCTGGACTACTGTATCGCCGTGGGCGCCTTCCCGCTCTGGCTGGATCCCGCCGTCCCGGAGGAAGCCGCCCTGCTGGAGGCGTTCATGCAGCGCATGCCCGCGGGCAAATCCGTCTATCTGGGCGACTGGCCGGAGGCAACGGCCGGGATAACCCTGGCCAGCCGACATGGACTCGTTTGCCTGGACGGGGCGGACAACCTGAGCCTGCTGTCCGGTCTGCCCGATCGCCAACGCGACGACAGCACCGAGGACCCGGCGGCATTCCCGGTCTACCAGCCGGAAAACAAGCTGTATATCGCCCTGATCGCAGGCGACGGCAGCTTACGGGAGGGATTGGAAGAATTGCCGGCCCTGTGGGAGAGCAGCCGCGCCAGCACCCTTCCCTTGAGCTGGAATCTCTCCCCGGTTGTCCGGCATGCCGCCCCGGCGCTCTACGGCTATTTCATGGATACGGCCGCGGAGGCCGACTGCTTTGTTATTCCCTCGGCCGCCCTGGGGGCGTACAGCCTGTCCGACTGGCAGGACGGACAAAGCCTGATCCAGTTATTTAAACGCACCGACGTCTATGCGGAACAGGCGGATTACGCCGCCGCTTTCCTGCCGGGCGATCTGCCTGACGATATGTCGGCCGATGCAAGGCAGGGCGTTGTGGACCTATATGGGGAAAATCTCCCCCATCTGTCCGGCCTTCTTGACGGGGGCGGACAGGGCGCCGCCTTTTCCGACCGTTTGCCCCTGCTGCCTGTGCGGCGGGCGGGCTCGGCCGAGGAGCTCATGGAGATCTGCCAGGATGCCTGGTCGGGTTTTGACCATTCGGCCCCCTTCTATCTGGCTGTCCAGACGCCTCTTTTGTCCATGTCCGACTACGAGGGTCTGGCCGCCCAATTCCCGGATATCGTATTCGTAACCGTAGACGACTGCCTGGCGCTCATGCGGGGCGGTTCCCAGACGGGGGAGCCGGCTCGCCTGCCGGACGCCCCGATCCGGGGGACGGGCAGCGTCGCCGCCTATGATCCCTACGACCTGAGCGGCGTGGAGGAGGAGCCCGGCCCCTCCCCCTGGCGATATGTGGGGGCGGCGGCTATCTCCCTTATCTCTATCGCCGTCGTGCTGGCAAAATTTTTCCTGCTGGAGCGGGCGCGCCGGCGGCGGGAGGCGGCCGCGGATGGTCCGCCCGACGGCTGAGCCCCGCATATCGACCTTCAAATTCGTATGCAGGAGGCTGCCGGCGCTGGATAACCGTCTTCCCTCATCTCTTGGCGTGCCCGATAGGGCAGATTCCCTCCTATCTTAACCTATCCAATCAAGAAGACACCAATAAAGCGGCGGCATATAAATGGAAAAGACCCGACGGGAAATCCCCGTCGGGTCTGTTTTTGCAAGGGCTACGCGCCGCCGTTGTGAAAATCATACGCCGAGAGATAGAGCGGCGGCCGCTTATCCTTAACGCTCCGCTCATATTGCAGGCACAAGCTTGCGGCCGTGCGGGCGGCCCGATCGTACAGGGAAAAGAAATCCTCCGTACTGGAACTACCCTGTCCCAATCCCCGGTCCACCCAGGCGGCGTGGGCCAAATTGGGATAATCAAAGTCCCGGTCGGGCCGCTCGGGGCAGATAAACCCGGAGAGAAGCACCCGCGTATGCAACGCCCTTTCCAGCCGCTGGAGCAATCGCCGCTTGCGCCCCTTCCCATCGGTGAGCAGTCCGGCGGTCAGACGGGAATCACGCAGCGCCTGCCGGAGCGCCGATACGGTTATCCTTTCATGGGGGTATAGGGACGCCAGCACATAGCGCATCATTTTAGCCGCCACGTCCAGCATGGGCCGATCGTCCGGCAGGGCGCGTTCCATGGAAAAGGCGGAGGGGGAAAGCCCCAACTCCCGCCGGAGCATAATTGTATCCAGATTGTGCTCAATCTTATGGTGCATAAAGGCCGGACGGCCGCCGGTACGCTCGGCCAGCTTTTCCTGGAACCAATAGACAAAGGGATGGGCGGCCGAATCCAGGGCCAGATGACAGAGAAAGCCATAGGCAAAGGACAAAGCGCACGTACGATCCCCAGGCGGGCAGCGACGGATAAAGGCGGCCATATGGCCGAAGGTCACGGCCGGGTCCTCCCGGTGAAGGGCCGAACCCAGACGCCGCAGGCTCTTTCCCAGCTGATGGGGCAGCGCACGGTGATAAAAAAGGAAGTCCGGCCCCTGCGCACCCCAACACAGGGCCGGGCGATGTACGGTCAATCCCTTTTTCTTCAGCGCATCCTCCACGCGCAAAGCCAGAAGGTAATGGGTTATTAAAGCGGGCAAATACATTCACCTCGTCTATCCCAGCCGCATATGTGTAAGAAACGAGGCCGGGCAGGAAAACCGCCCGGCCGCACCGTATATTCTATGCAGAGCGGCGTCCCTCTAGTCATACAAAGCCGCAAAAACCACCTATTTGCCCGAGGGGACGCCGAACGCCTCGTCGGTGACGGCGTAGAGCCAAAGGTCGTGATCCTCCCCCTTGCAGTAGATGGCCTTTTTCATCAAACCCTCCCTGGAAAACCCCAGTTTTTCCAGCACCCGGATGGAGCGGGCGTTTTCCGGCATGACCGTGGCCGAGATGCGGTGGAGACCCATGCGGCGGAAACCGTGATCCATCAGGGTATAGGCGGCCTCGACGGCGTAGCCCTTTCCCCAACAGTCGGCCGCCAGGCAATAGCCGATTTCACTTGTCCTATGCTCTAAATCCAGATGAATATAGCTGGCCGTGCCGATCAGCCGGCCGCCCATCCGTTCACAGACGGCGAAGGTGGTGCCCTCTCTTTTGCGGTACTGGGACTGCATCCAGGAGATATAGGCCCTGGACTGTCCCAGGTCGGCATGGGGATACCATTCGGAGTAACGGCTGACCGCCGGCTCCCGACAGCAGCGGAACAGATCCTGCGCATCGGCCATTTTCAGCGCCCGCAGGATAAGCCGGGCCGACTGAAAGGTGGGAAAGGGCTTGAAAAATGTGTCGTAGCCGATCACGAGTTTTTGTCCACCTGATGGAATTGCTTCAAGTTGCCGGTCTTGGCGCTGCGCTTATGCAGCTCGGCCTCCACATCCTCCAGCGCAACCCCCTGCTCCACCAGCAGCACGGTCAGATGATAAAGCAGATCGGAAACTTCATAGATCAGTTCTTCCTTGCTGCCGTTTTTTGCGGCGATGATGGTCTCGGCGCATTCCTCGCCGCATTTTTTTAGTATCTTGTCCAGGCCTTTTTCAAACAAATAGCAGGTATAGGAACCCTCTTCACGCGTCTCCTTCCGAGACACCACCGTTTCATATAAAGCCTTCCATGCGTTGTTCATTTGGTTTCTCCTCTCACGCGCGTCGCCAATCATTTGTATGGCTACGCAATAATACCGGCGTACCGGGCGCCCTCACCGCAAAGCTACAGGCACCGGGCCGGTCCGCTTCCTTTACCGTCGCACTCTCCGCGTCCCGGGTCGGGCACCGCCCGGTGAATGGGCGCCCTCACCGCAAAACTACAGGCACCGGGCCGGTCCGCTTCCTTTACCGTCGCGCTCCCCGCGTCCCGGGTCGGGCACTGCCCGGAAGAAGCAGCTATGACTGCCGGTGTGGCAGGCGGGACCGGTCTGCTCCACCTCCACAAGCAGGGTATCGTAATCGCAGTCGGCCTTTATGGAAATCACCCGCTGCTTGTGGCCAGAGGTCTCCCCCTTGTTCCAGAGCTTTTGGCGGGAGCGGCTGTAAAACCAAGTATATCCGGTTTCCAGCGTCTTTTCCAGTGATTCCCGATTCATATAGGCCAGCATCAGCACTTCCCCTGAGCCGGTCTCCTGCACGATGGCGGGAATCAGTTCCCCTTTTTTAAAATATACGTCTACATTCACTGTACGCATTCCGCCTCCTTAATGGCCGCTGCCAGATCCAGCCGGCCGCTGTAGAGGGATTTGCCGCAGATAGCGCCGTACAGCTCCAGCCGCCGCAGGGCCTTTATATCCTCTATATCCGCGATGCCGCCGCTGGCGATAATCTTACAGGATACGGCCGCCGCCAGCTCGCTTAACTGCTCCAGATTGGGCCCGGCCAGGGTGCCGTCCTTGGATATGTCGGTGAAGATGATGCAGCCTACCCCCATCTGCTCCATCCGTTTGGACAGCTCGATAAAATCCACCTTGGAATCATTGAGCCAGCCGTCGGCGGAGACCATTCGGTTTCTCGCGTCAATGCCCACGGCGATTCTTTCACCGTATTTCCCGGCGGCGGCGCGCACCAGGGAGGGATCGGACAGGGCGGCCGAGCCCAATATGACCCGGCTGACCCCGGCGGCCAGATAGCGCTCCACCGTTTCCATGGAACGGACGCCGCCGCCTACCTCCACCCTGAGCCCGGATTTTTCGGCCGCTTTTGTAAATATAGGGGTATTCACCGGCCGGCCCTCCCTGGCCCCGTCCAGGTCCACCATGTGGAGCCACTCGGCCCCGGCTTCCTTAAAGGAGCGAGCGGTTTCCAGCGGATCCTCGGCCACCTTGTGGGCCGTGTCGAAATCCCCCTTGACCAGGCGGACGCATTGACCGCCGCAAATATCGATAGCGGGTAAAATAATCATACCTGTCTCCCTTCCGCCGCCAGAGAAAGCCTTTCCGGCGGCGCCGCGCATTTTATAAAACGCCCTTGGTGGATAAAGCCTCCCCGCCCGTCCGGGTCAGGGCGATGCGCAGGGCGTGGGCCAGGGCCTTGCACATGGCCTCGATCATGTGATGGGAATTGGAACCGTATTCGCACCGTATATGCAGGGTTACCCCTGCGTTCATACAGAAGGCCCGCATAAACTCCACGGTCATGCAGGTGTCAAAGCCCCCCACCCGCTCTTCAGGAAATTCCGCCCCGAACACCAGGAAGGGACGGCCGCTGACGTCCAGATGGCAGACGGCCAGGGCCTCATCCATGGGAACCGCAAAGGAACCGTACCGGGCGATGCCCGCCCGGTCGCCCACCGCCTTCTCAAAAGCTTTTCCCAGGACGATACCCGTGTCCTCTATGGTATGGTGGCAGTCCACATCCAGGTCTCCCTTGACGACCAGTTGCAGGCCGAAGCCGCCGTGGACGGCCAAGGCGGTCAGCATATGATCAAAAAAGCCGATGCCGGTGGACACCTCCACCCGGCCGCCGTCCAGTTGCAGGGCAAGGCGTATATCCGTTTCCCTGGTCGTTCGGGTCAGGACGGCCTCTCTTTTCTTTTCCATGGCGCTCGCGCCTCCTTATGCTTTTTGTATGGCCGCCAACAGCCGGGCGTTTTCCGCCTCGCTGCCCGCCGTGATTCGCAGCCAGTCCCCCATATGGCGGACCAAAATGCCGTACGTTTTCAGTTCCTCGTATACCGCCCCCGCGTCATGAGGCTTTATAAAGACGAAGTTGGTTGCGGGCTTTTCCAGCCGCCAGCCCTTTTTCTCCGCAATGGGCAAAAGTCCCGCGTACAGCGCCTCCCTAGAGGCGATCACCCGCCGCCGACAGTCGTCCAGATAGGCCTTTTCCCGCAGAACCACCCTTCCCGCCGCCTGGGATAAGGCGTTTACGTTATAGGGGGACTTGCAGGCCCTGAAGGCCCTGGTGATCGTTTCGCCCGCCACCAGGAAGCCCAGCCGCAGCCCCGCCAGCCCCAGCATCTTGGAACAGGTGCGCAGCAGGATCAAATTGTCGTAGTCGGTCGCCTCTTTAATCAGCGACTGGTCGGAAAAGTCCATGTAGGCCTCGTCCAGCACGGTAAGACACCCGCACCCCCGGATGATCCGGCGCACCTCCTCCCGGGACAGTCCCAGGGAGGTGGGATTGCAGGGGTTGGAAAAAAGGAGCATGGCCGCCCCCTGTTCCTTACAGAAAGCGATAAGCCGGTCGGGATCGATCCGCAGGGAATCCCCCTTGTCATAAACGGCCAAGCGGCATTCCCCCAGGTGGCCGTAAAAGCGGTACATGGAAAAATCCGGGCTGACCGTGACCAGGGTATCCCCTGCCTGGGTAAAGCAGGTAGCCAGGATATACAGCACCTCGTCCAGCCCGTTGCCGGCCGTCACGTTGGCGGGATCGATTCTGTAATAATCGGCAAAGGCGGCGCAGAGCTCGGCTGCCGCCGGGTCGGGATACCGGTTATAAGGCACGTCCGCCAGGGCGGCGGCCAGCTTTTCCCGCAGCCAGCCCGGCGGGGTGATAAAGGATTCATTGGCGTCCAGCCGGATAGGATAATCCCCCGCGCCGGGCTCATAAGGGGTAAGCCCCCGCAGCTTTTGGTTTAACGTATAGGCCATAGCCGGCCTCCTTTACAGCAGTCGGGGAGCGGCGCTCCCTATAATCTCACCTTTATGGAATTGGCGTGGGCGGTGAGCCCCTCGGCCTCGGCCAGGGTTACGATCTTTTCCCCACAGGCCTTGAGGGCGTCCTCGGTATAGTGGATAAAGCTGACCTTCTTCACAAAGCTGTCCACCGACAGGGGAGAATAGAACCGGGCCGTGCCGCTGGTAGGCAGCACATGGTTGGGTCCGGCAAAATAGTCCCCCAAGGGCTCGGGGGAATAGTGGCCCAAAAATACCGAACCGGCGTT
>DXVY01000022.1:0-3954 GCA_019417145.1 Clostridiales bacterium | reverse complement strand
GGCCGATATATTCCAAGGGATTCTTACAGCAGAGCTCCAGATGCTCAGGGGCCAGCTCCCCCGCCAGCTCCAGGGCCCGGTCCATATCCTGACAGAGGATGACCGCGCCGTAATTTTGCAGGGATTCCCGGATGATGTGGTTCCGGGACAGGTCGGCCATCTGCCGGTCCAGTTCGGCCAGGGTCTCCTCGGCCACCCTCTGGTCGGTGGCGATGAGGATGGCAGAGGCCAGCCGGTCGTGCTCGGCCTGGGACATAAGGTCGGCGGCCAAAAAAACAGGGTTGGCCGTCTCGTCGGCTACAATCAGAATCTCGCTGGGGCCGGCCACCATGTCGATGTCCACCTGCCCATAGACCAGCCGCTTGGCCGTGGCCACATAGATATTCCCGGGGCCCACAATCTTGTCCACCCGGGGAACGGTCTCGGTGCCGTAAGCAAGAGCCGCCACCGCCTGGGCGCCGCCCATCAGGAAAATGCGGTCCACCCCGGCTATGTAGGCGGCGGCCAGAATATCCGGATTGGCCCCGCCGTCCTTCAAGGGCGGGGTGACCATGATGATCTCCCCCACCCCGGCGATTTTGGCCGGTATGGCGTTCATCAAAACCGAAGAGGGATAGGCCGCCGTACCGCCGGGGACATACAGCCCCACCCGGTGCAGCCCCCGGATGCGCTGGCCCAGGATCACCCCGTTTTTCTGGGGATCCAGCCAGCTCTGCTGCTTTTGTCTCTCATGGAAGGCCCGGATATTGGCGGCCGCCTCCTCCAGCGCCCGCAAAAAGGCCGGGTCGCAGGCCGCCATCCCCGCCTCCATATCCGCCCGGGTCAGCTGGATTTTCTCCGGCGCTTTTCCGTCAAACTTTTCGGTATATTCCCGCACCGCCTGATCTCCGCCCGTTTTTACTTTCTGCAAAATCTCTTCCACCGCGGCGGTCACCTGCCGATCCACCTCGCCGCTGCGGGCCTTGAGCCCGTCCAGGAGGGCCTTCTCGGCCTGTCCGTCCGCCCGTGTAATCTCCAGCATAAGCCTTATATCTCCTCTCTTGGCGTCAAAGCGCCTTCTGCATCCGGTCTACCAAATCCTCGATCTCGGCCTTGCGCAGCTTTAAGCTGGCCATATTTACAATCACCCGGGCCGATATGGGGGCCACCGTCTCGATAACCTCCAGCCCGTTTTCCCTAAGGGTCGTCCCGGTCTCCACAATATCCACAATGGCGTCGGCCAGCCCCAGCAGCGGGGCCAGCTCCACCGATCCCTCTATTTTAATTATCTTCACATCCATGCCCTTGCCGTCGAAAAAACGCCGGGCCACGGCCGGATACTTGGTGGCGATGGTCTTGGCCTGATAACCGGCGTAAAAGTCCTTGCCCGCAGGTCCCGCCAGGGCGAAACGGCACCGGCCGATCTTTAAATCCAGCAGCTCGTAATAGCTGCCGGGGTACTCCAAAATGGTATCCTTGCCCACCACGCCGATATCGCAGACCCCATGCTCGATATAGGTGATCACGTCGGCGGCCTTGGCCAGAACGGCCTCGCAGCCGGACAGGGGCAGGATCAGCCGCCTTCCCTTGTTTTTCAGGCTTTCCGTATCCAGTCCCATGCGGTCGAAAATAGCCACCGCGTCCTTTTCCAGGCGGCCCTTTGTCAGGGCGATTCGTATGGGTCGCATCTTCTCTTCCCCCTCTTTATACCAACCGGATGATTTCGGTCAGCTCGCCGATCAACTCGATCTCCACCGCATTTCGCTTTGCCGCCACCGAAAGGCTCGCCGCCTTGTCTGTAAAGGGCAGCACCTCGCAGGTCTCCCCCGACCTTGTCAGCTCCTCCAGCCGGGCCAGGGCCTTCATCTCATACCCCGCCGCCGCAAACAGGATCTTGCGGGCCGGCTTCCTATCCTTTTCCCTTCCCGCCAGCAGGATGGCGGTGATGGCGTCGTCGTCCACGGCAAAGCCGATGGCCGGCCGGCTGGCGCCAAAGGCGTCGAACAGTCTATCATACCGCCCGCCGGACACCACCGTATCCCCCGAACCGGGCAGATACCCACGGAACACCAACCCCGTATAGTAATTGTTCCGATGCACCAGCCCCAGATCCAGGTTGATGCGGCCGCCCAGGGTGGGTTCCAGCTTTTCCAACAGCTCCTTTAAATAGGCAAGCTCGGCCGCAGCCCGGCCGCCGAACAGGGCCGCCGCCTGCTTTAGCACCTCTCCTCCCCCAAACAGCCGGGGCAGCATGCGGATGGCCGCCGCCGCGTCGCTTTCCGGCAGCTGATCCAGCAGGTCCTCTAAAGCGCTGTAGCTCTTGGATTCGATGAGCAGCCGGATCTCTTCCTTTGTATCCTCGTCGGCGGGCAGACCGGCGGCCAACGCCTTAAAAATACCGGCGTGGCCCAGCTCAATCTTGTAATTCTCCATGCCGCAAGCCTCCAGCGCCCCCGCCGCGGTGAGGATGGTCTCCAGATCATACAGCAGCCCCTCTGCCCCGATCAGCTCCACCCCCGACTGGGTGATCTCGTTGCTGCGGCCCTTAAAGCCCGGCGTCACCCGGTAAACCTTCTGGGCATAGTGCAGCCGCAGGGGCAAAGGCGCGTCCTTTAGACGGGTGGACACCAGCCGGGCGATGGGCATGGTGCTGTCCGGCCGTAAAACCAGCAGCCGCCCCCCCGCCTCGGTGGCCTTGACCATCTCAGCCTGGGAAAACTCCGCCCCCGAAAGGGAGAATAAATCATAATATTCCAGGGAAGGAGTGACCACCTCATAGTAGCCCCGGCCGCCGAAAAAGGCCGATAGCCGCCCCTTAACCTGACTGTGCAGCCGGCACTCCTCAAAAAGCAGGTCCCTTGTCCCCTCCGGCGTTTTGGTTATGTATTTCTGCATATCCTAAACATTCCCTTTCCCCGGCAAAAGCTTCCTCTTTGCCCGGTTCACTTTATCGTGCTACTATAGTAGCACGGAAAATCGATTCTGTCAAGTTCATTTTGCATGGCAAAACCATTTCATTTTATTTTACTTCTTTCCGCCCCCGGATACAAGCCCCTGCTTTCCGTCTGGGGCGGGGGTTTGTGTAGGAGCGCAATACAATAGTAGACAGATGAAGGCAAAGTGAAGAAGGATAAGGTCGCATCCGTCCGCCCCACGGCCATCCCAAACAGCACACGGAAGCAGAGCGCAAGCTGATCCGGGACATGCACCGCAGGAATCCCCGGCTTGGCATGGTAGAACTGTGACGCCGACTGCGTCAGCGCGGATATACGCGCCGGCCGGGAAGCCTGTTCCGGATCACGAGAAAGCCGGTCCTGTTTCTACAGACAGATAAGGAACCTGTCTACAAGCCAAAACCCTACGAACAGATGGCCTCTCCGGGACAACGGACCCCGGTGGATGGGAGGGCGATTTCCCGCCCTCTTCTGCCATTGTAAGATATCCAACATAAATTTTTGCTTTGATTTCTCTTATAAACGTCAGAATTTTACATAAATGGCAGAAAATTTCGTAATAAGTATAAATGCTTATTGACAATTATATTTTGCAATTATATAATCATATAAAAGACGCGCGCTGTATGCCGGCCGCTCATGCACCTCATCCACGCTCTGGCGATTCTGGATGGCCCGGCCCCGATGGGGGCCTATTGGCAGCCGGCCGCAACAGCAAAGGAGGGAGATCCCGTGTCCCAAAACAAATTGGTCCTGCCCATCATACCCAAACAACCCCGGACTACAGAGAAAAGTTATCACACCATTTCCGTGCGCATGCAGGAAAACATGCTCCATAAGCTGGAGGTCATTTGCGACCAAACGGGTTACAGCCGAAACAATCTGATTGTCAGGTGCTTGGATTTTGCGCTTGCGCATTGCGAAATTCAGGATGGGGAAAACTGACCCGGCCCTTCCCTTTCACGTCCTTTTCCGCAGCCGCCGGATCCACGGCGCGGGACGGGTGCGGGACGGGTACGGG
>DXVY01000219.1 GCA_019417145.1 Clostridiales bacterium | reverse complement strand
GGTCTGGTCGTGCTGCAATTCTTGTTTTAGATGTCCCATAAGCTGTTGGCGGGAGACAATGGAAGAAGACCCCCCCCGACAAGGAGCCGGGGGGAAAGGTTCAATCGTTTTCGAGAACGTATGCATCCTCTTTTTGAATAACAGGCCGGGCAAAGGACACGATATCAAAAATGGCATTTGTTCCCATTATTTTGAGGTGAAATAAATCTTGGGCCCGAAGCACGCCGTGACCGCCGGATTCGATCTCCTTAACATAAGAAGAGTTAAGCACTTCAAAGAAGGTGTTTTGCGCAATAAAATTCATCCCGTACGTTTTGCCCAGCGCGGATAACGTAGGCAGACAAAAGCTTTCATCCGTGTTTTTATAGGAGCAAACCAGGCCGTCATACGATAGCGAAATTTTCTGGTTTGTATTGACCTCTGTCAATAATATGCGCAATCCGTCAGCGTTTTCCATAACCTGGTCGATATCAAATTTATTGCCGAAGCCCTTTGCTTTTTTCCAAACAATCAACTCGTCCATTACCGGCATCCCTCCTTATATCTAAACTTAATGCTCTTTCCGGTTTTAGGATCAAAGATTTCCAGGGTTACCAATCCGGACGAACTATAGGATCGCAGGTTGGCAATTCTGCCGTCGGGCAAAAGGCCAATTGTTGTTTCACCATCCTGTCGGATAGGAGACGGATGCAGTGAATAAAACGCTTCTGTTGCTTTTGAAAGGTTTCCCTGTCTTTCGTATTGGCTGCTTTTCCCCTTTGTTCTCCTGCCGGGGGTAGAACTGTTCATGAGATTCTCCACTTCTTTTACGCTATGGGAATAAGAAGCGCCCTCCCCCGTTTCATTATACCGGTTTTGACGTATATTATCAATCTGCCGCTGGGTCTGGTCGTGCTGCAATTCTTGTTTTAGATGTCCCATAAGCTGTTGGCGGGAGGTATAAGCAGAGTCGGCTTGGTCGGCCACGTCTCCGATTTTCCCGGAAAGCAAATGGGTATAGGCCTTTTTGTAACGGTTCAGCTCGGCGTCCTGCTCGGGGGTATAATCAGATTTTTGGGAAAATTTGTGATAGGCTCGGGAGGCGCCATACTGCATAAGAGAAGAAAGGACGGCGGACAGGGAGGCCATCTGGCGGAACGGATGAAGATGCCAGGCTTTGGCGGCTTCTTCTTTTGAGACCCCGGCTTTCATCTGCTGCGCAACATACCTTTCATAAGGCGTTATAAGCCAGGTCGGGCGTGGGGGCGGCCTGGATGGCGTGGGGGCTCGGAGAGGCCGGCGCGTCCCGGTCCTGCCAGAGCAGGGGATCGCCCACCGGCCGGCCGGAGGACAGGTCCGGCCGGCTGGGCAGCCCAAGGCTTTCCCGGCGTTTTTGCTCTGTGCGCACGGCGTCCAAATAGGGAGGCGTTGGCGTAAAGACCCCGTTTTGAAAGCTCGACAGGGAGCCGCCTCCTTTATTTCTCAAGATTCTCCAGCAGGGTCTTTAGGTAATCGCTGGTCTTCTGGGCGTCGTCCAGGGCGTTATAGGGGACAAGGTAGGTCAGCCGGGTGAGCAGATCGCTGCGGTTGTTGGCCTGGTCGGACTCCCAATCGTGGGCCATCTCCTGCTCGCTCAGTTCCCTTTGGGTCTGCATCAGGTCCCGGTTATACTTGTCCTCGGTATCCACCTTATAGCGGTTAAAGAGGTCTTCGGTGCTTAGCTTATCCCGGTTGTACTTGTCGGTGGTATCGATATCGTAGCGGCTGAGCTCGCCGGAATAGTAGTTGTTGGCGAAGTCGGCCCGGCGGTCGGCGGCCGCGGCCAGGAGGCTGGCCAGATAGGCCTGCTGCTGCTGGCGCAGGTTATACTGGGCCTGTGCGTAGGCCTGCTGGTTCTGCATGGTCAGGTCGTCCAGCGCGGCCTGCTTTTGCTGCTGGATCTGGGCGGCGGCGGCGTTTTTCTGCTGCCCCACCGCCTGATCGGCGTTGGAGCGCTGGAGCTGTAAAGCGGTCTGCTGGCTGCGGTTGAGACCGGAGTTGGTCAGTCCCATCCGCTGCATGCGCTCCTGCAGCTGTCGCTCATTGATGCGCTGCTGGAGCTCGTTTTTGTCAAAGGCCGACCGGTATTGCTGGGGCAGGGCGGCGGTCTGGGCGGCGGCCTGCTCGTTTAACTTCTTTTCGGCCGTCTCGTAGCTCTGGTCCAGCGCCGTCTTGTAATCGCTGAGGAGGGTAGAGGTGTCGCCCTTGATTTTGTTGTAGTCGCTTTCCACGCTGGCGTCGTTTTCCTTGCCGTATTCCTTGTAGTATGCATAGGGGGACTTGTGTTCGGTTGACATAATGCATCACCTCAGTATGGTGTATTGGATGGAAATCCCGTCGAAGGCGGCGATACCATAGGCCCGGACCCCCACGCCGAACTGCTGGACCCGGGCGGCGGGGGCGCAGACCGAGAGGGTGGAGAGGTAGCCGGCTTGTCCGGTCTGGCCGGTGTGCAGCTCGCGCTGCCGGACGGTGTCGGTGGAGCCGCGCTGGGTCAGGAAATAGAGCTCCATTCGACCGTCGCCGCCGGCGCCAAGGTGGACGGCTGAAATGCGCTTTTGACGGTGGGGCTGGTCGAAGTCGAAGAGCTTGGTGCAGAATTCGGATGCAATGGGGGTCGGGGTCTGGGAAGGGCCGATCTGGTCGGCGTCGCCATCCAGGCGGTAGGCGTAAAGGGTGGACAGGCCGTTCTCGCTGCCGCCGGTCCGAACCAGACATACCTGTCCGCCCGCGCTGGACGCGGCCATACAGTTATCCACCGGATTTTCCCAAAGGAAGAAGGGGACGTCGGTCTTGTTCCGGGCGTAGGAGGAGGCGTAGCGGTAGCCGTAGGAGTGGTAATCCATGGCCACGATCGGCCCGTCGGGCTGGAAGAGCAGGTAATAGCCGTTCCAGTCGGCGGAAAAGAGGCCCTGGTCGGTGGGCACCGCGCCCCGGATGGGGTCGGATAGGCAGTAGACGTTGTTTTCACTGTGGGCGTCGGCCGCGGTCAGCAGGTAGATGCAACCGTCGGAGTGGACAAAGACCAGGCGGTTGTCGCAGAGCTGGATGGAGTCGGGCCGGTCGCAGCCGATGGAGGGGTGCAGCTGGGTGATGGGGAAGGAGGCGGCCGCGGCGGTCACGTCGAAGACGTTGCCGGCCAGCAGGTCGTCGGCGGTATAGGACGCGCCCTCCACATAGGAGGTGGCGTAGATCTCCCGGCTTTTGAAGAAAACCAGCATGTCGTTCTGCTTGGCCATGGCGGTGATGGGTTCGGCGCCGCCCACCTGGGCGTAGTTATTTTCCGGGAAATAAAGGGGACGGGCGCAGTCGGACCAGCGGACCATGCCGGGTGCGGAGGGGTCGCCGGCCAGGAAAAGGCGGCTGCCCCCGGCCAGGGAGGTGCCGCCGAACCAGACGGCCTGCCGCATACGGGCGGGGGAACCCAGCCCGCCCCCGCCGCTCGCGTCCACGGGTACGGAGG
>DXVY01000218.1 GCA_019417145.1 Clostridiales bacterium | reverse complement strand
CCCGCCCACGCCCAGGGTTTCGGTGGTTTCCGTGGCATCCTCCCCGCTCCAGAGATTCGGGATATCCCCCTCCGCCGGCAGGTCGGCTGTGCGGATAACCGTATCGTCGGTGATGCGGTAGCCCGTCAGGTTGACGGTGGCGGACAGGTCCCCATCGGTGGGATTGGTCACCTGCAGATACAGGGCGCCGTCCTCCCCGCGGGCGGCTTCGGCCTGCAGTCCGCAGGCTCCCACCAGAGCGTTCAGCCGCTGCCCCGGCAGCAGGGCGCTTTCCTCCTGCCGGAGGGTGTAGGCGTCTATGGTGATGACCGGCGCGCCGGCCCGCTCGATAACCGTAATCTGCGCCGCAGCCCTTTCCAGAGTATCTTCCACCGTGCCGGTCAGGGTGAATATCCCCGGCTGCTGGTACTGCTCCGGATCCAGCTCATCCCAGGTCACCCTCTTTGCGACCTGCTCGCCGTCAGCAAAGGTTACCATGACCTCCCGGGGCAAGGAGGGGGCGTACCCCGCCAGGGTGGACAGCTCCACGGGCGCAATGGATTCTACCGCTTTGACCACCCGAATGACCGCCCGGGCCGTAAGCTCCAGCCCGTCGATGGCGCCGGATAGGGTAAAGCTGCCGGCCTCGGCGTAGTCGGCCGGGTCGATGGCGTCCCATTTGACCGTCCGTTCCTCCGTCTCGCCGGTATTGTACCGCACGGTGACCGTATCGGGCAAAACGGGGGCCGTACCCACCTGGACGGTCTGGCGCACGTCGTCGGCCTGGGTGATTTGGGAGGTGAGGGTGTTGTCCATGCGGAATATCTGGAAATCGTCGTTGAGGAAGCTGCCGTCCTGGAGTTCCGCGTCGAAAATCAAATAGTCCAGGGGGGACTCCACGCCGGCGTTGTACACCGACTGGCTGCCGATATAGCGGCCGTCGAAATAAAAGACATATTCCCCGGCCTTGTGGTCCACCACCATTTCCACCGGATAAAATTTTCCCTTCTCATACACCGCCCGCGTAGCGTTATTGTTTTTGACCTTTCCCCCCTCAAAGGCGAGGTTGAAGGCCTCCGTATCCCCGCCCCAGACCGAGATGTCCAACCGGGCTCCGCTAGTCTGCAAGGCCTTGAACAAAAAGGTGATTTTTAGTATCCCGTCGTAGGTTGTGGGAGAGGCCACGGGCATATTCTGGCCCGATAGGGAGGCTCGCACCCGCGTGTTGCTCCCCTGCCGGGTGATCTGGAAGGCCTTGTTGCCGCTTTCCTCTCTGGCGTTTTGAATCGACGCCGTGCCCCTTTCCACCTGGAAGTAGTTGGGAATGGAGCCGATGGCGGGGGTGTTAAAATGCCGGAGGGCAAAATTTTGGGTATAGAGGTTGGCCGATGTGCCCGTCAGCTTGATGGCCACCAGGGAGTGAGCCGGGAAGGTATAGCTGAAGCTGCCGCCGCCCACACCTAGGGACGCGTCGGTTTCGGAGATGGAGATGGCGTCAGGGTTTTCGGGGGTGTTGCAGGCGGTGATATCCGCCCCGTTCAGGGTCTGGATCCGCGCCGGGCCGGAGATGGTGTAGCCCAAAAGGTTGACGGCGGCGGTGATGTCGTTCTCCGCGTCCCGGTTGACGGCCAGCAGATACAGGTCGCCGTTTTCGTCTGCCTGGGTGGCCAATACCTGCAGGGCCTCATAGGTTTTGTATTCGCCTGTGGCGGGGTTGTTCTCTATGTAGGAATTGCGCACCGTGTCGCCGATATTATCGCCAATCACTTTATAGGCCCGCGCCGTGCCGCTCTCCACAAACTGGGTGGGATCGTCGGGATAGGGCGCATACAGGCTATTGTATACATAACCGGCGTTCGGCAACCCAGGCCCGCCGCCAAAGCTGAAGGCGGTAAATCCCTGATGGATATGGATGAGGGATTCCGCTTTGGCCGATCCGAAGAAGGTAACGGCAAAAGACAACGCCCGGCTTAAATTACGCGCTTCGTCACGCCCGACTTCGGATGTGTCGGCGGAGTAAGCGTGAGGTACATTTATAGTGCCGAATTCGGTGACGGCGGCGATGGTGTCGTTGCTGCCCGACTTATTCCGCAGGTCGGCGACGTTGCTGTCAATCATCTGTACCAACCTGTCGGATATGTCCATAAACTCATCGTGCACTTCCTGGGGCGTAGTTAATTCGCTGGAAGCGCTTATATAATTGTGGTAAACGATGCCGTCGCATTGGTCGGATGAAAGGCTGCTGTATACAAACGGCAGGCAGCTGAAAATTTTAATATCCGGGTCGATGGCCTTCATGGCCTCGTAGTATTCCACAAAGCCGGCATGCTTGTGCTGATAGTCCACCGTGACGGCGGCGCCTTCCGGGGGAATGCTGCCGGTTTCCCCGTCGCCGAAGGTGATTTGGCCGGATGCGTAGTCTATGGTGTAGACCTTGTCGGCCGCGCCGGCCGTATCCAGACTGTCGGCCCGCGTCCAGGCTTCCCCGTCTACATAGACCGCTTCGGAGCCCTCCACCACCGGCTTATACTGGGTGTAGAAGGTCTCCCCGGCTTCTCCGCCGGATACATTGTCCGTCCAGGTGCCCTTTACACGGGCCGGGGAGCCGGTGGCCTGCACCGTATCCCCTAAGGCGTACCGCTTGGCCCGGTCGTTTTCGCCGTTGACCGAGGGCAGGGACAGCCAGTACATCTGACTGTCTACATACATTTCATTGCCGATCTCATAGTATTCGACGTCATAGGGCTCGGGATGGCCGTTTTCCGCCCGAACGGCCGCCCAGTCGATGCCGCCGCCGGGGTTGGAGCCGTCATTGGGCGCGTTCATATATTCCACCAGGTCGGCCGCGTCCTGGGGCGTCTCGGCCGCCTCGCCCACCATGTAGAGCACCTTTGCCCCGATTTCCTCGGTGTAGCGCATGTGCTCGTCCAGGCCGTAGTAGGGGAAGACCGATTCGTAGTTGTTGCCCAGCACCACGTTGCTGCGCTCCTCCCGGGGGCCGATGGTGTCCTTCCAGGTGAAGAGGTTGGCGATGGTGCCGCCGGGATACCGCACCACCCCCAGGTTGGCCTCCTTGGTCTTCTCCAGAAAGTCGGGGTAGACCTGGTCGTTCTCTTCATCGTACATGCCGAAACCGCCGTAGGCGTGCCGGTGGTTGGAGCCCAAGGTGTAAGGGCTGATTTCCGCCCGCTGGGTGTAGGCATCCACCGTGATCACAGGAATATCGTCAGCATCCACCGCAAATACGCCTGTCAGCCAGGGCGACTGAACGCCCAGCACTGCCGCCGCCACAAACACGGCCAGTGTCCGTCTGCCAAACCTGAACCATTGCATAACCAAAACCTCCCGCATCCGACATAATATTCTGCCCGGGCGGCCGTTTCGGGCGCGGACAGGCTCCAATCGCCTATCCTCCATCGATCCGTCCGCGCGCCACAAAAAGGGCGATTGCCGGAATATCTATGTATAATAATAGCTTACGTTCCACGCTGTGTAAAATACTT
>DXVY01000217.1 GCA_019417145.1 Clostridiales bacterium | reverse complement strand
CTGCCCGCCGCAGTGGATATCGATGGTGTTCCCCAGATATCGGCCGGCCATGGCCGAACATTCGATATGCCAACCCGGACGGCCGTCGCCATAGGCCGACGGCCAGAAGGGCTCTCCGGGTTTGGCCGCCTTCCAGAGGCAGAAATCCATCGGATCCTCCTTGTGCTCGGACACGTCGATGCGGGCTCCCGCCTCCAGCTCTTCCAACGGCTGGTGGGACAGCTTGCCATATTCCTTAAATCGCCGGGCCCTGAAATACACGCTGCCGTCAGCCTCGTATGCATAGCCCTCTTCCACCAAACGACCGATGAGTTCTAGAATGGCGTCAATATTCTCCGTAGCCCGCGGATGGAAGGTGGCCTCCTTCACATGCAGTCCCCTGGCGTCGGTCCAGAATTCCGCGATATATCGCTCGGCAACTTCCGGTACGGTAACGCCCTCCTCGTTTGCCCTATTTATAAGCTTGTCGTCGATGTCGGTAAAGTTCTGGACAAACCTTACATCCCATCCCCGCCAAGAGAGATACCGCCGCAACACGTCGAACACACACAGAGGACGGGCGTTTCCGATGTGGATATAATTATAGACCGTAGGCCCGCAGGCATAAATCAGCACCTGCCCCGGCTTAATGGTCTTGAGTTCCTCTTTGGAACGGGTCAGGGTATTGTAAATTTTCATTTTGTTTCCTCCCAGCTTGTTTTCGTCTTTTTGATGTCTACGGCAGGCGGAGCCTGGAAAAAGCGCTCAGTCGGCTGCGGGCGTCTCGGCTTCTCCCCTGACTTCGGCCAACTCTTTTTCCAGACGTTCGATCCGCAGCTGCATCCGGCAGAGTTCCTGAGCCACCGGGTCCGGAATATGAACCTGATCCATGGCCGCGCAGACCTTCATACCGGCACGACGCACAATCCTGGCGGGCACGCCCACCACCGTGCAGTCGGGGGGCACCTCTTCTAGTACCACGGCCCCGGCCGCGATGCGGGCGTTGTCCCCCACCTTGAAGGGGCCAAGCACCTTGGCGCCCGAGCTGATCATCACATTATTGCCTATGGTGGGGTGCCGTTTTCCCGTGTCTTTGCCGGTGCCCCCCAGGGTCACGCCTTGATAGATAAGCACATCATCGCCGATTTCGGCCGTTTCGCCGATGACCACGCCGGCGCCGTGATCGATAAATACCCGCCGACCCAGCTTGGCCGCCGGATGGATCTCAATACCGGTCTTACGTACCGCGCGTTGCGATATCCACCGCGCCAGGAATTTCATATTATGCCGGTAAAACCAATGGGCCCTCCGGTGCATACGCACTGCCCGCAGGCCGGGATATAATAGCAGAATTTCCAGCGAGGAGCGCGCCGCCGGGTCGTGGGAGCGAGCGGTGGCGATATCCTCCTTGAGTCTTTCAAACATTCGGTACCTCCCCTATCGTTTCTCTCCATATAAAAAATGAAAGGACCTTCACCCCATAGTATGGGAATCCGGGCGAACGGGAACCAGAAATCCCGTGGCAGCGGGCCTGTTCTTGGCCGGCCGCAGCTTGTCCTTATTTCCCTTGCTATTGCCCTCATGACAAAAACCGCCCCCGCTGCAACATCTGCAACGGAGGCGGGCAAACCGCGGTTCCACTCCTGTTTTCACTCAAAGGTCTGTAACGGGACCGCCCGTGCGGAGATACTGTTTCTTCCCCCCGCCGGCTGACGGGCGCATTTCCCCGGTTTGGAGCGCAGACCCCTTCCAGTCTCCGAGGGCCATTCCCTGTCCGCTTCCTTGCACCGGCTACTTCTCCCGCTTCAAAGCCTTTATCCTTTTACCCTTTATTATACCGATTTTTCCGCGTTTGTCCACCTTTTCTTATTTCCTGGTATCCACAAACTGCCGATTATCCACCACATAGATGACGCCGGATACCACAGTCAAAAGGGCGGAGATCCACAAAACCGCCGAGTAGCCTATGCGGACCACGTCCCCAGCCGTACCGGTCAGCAATCCCAGGCTCATCACATATTCCGCCGCCATAACCAAAATAATGGCCGCCATCTGGCTGACCGTCTTTGCCTTGCCCCAAATGTTGGCCGCGATCACCTTGCCTGCGCCGGCAGCGGACAGCCGAACGGAGGTAATGAGGAATTCTCTGGTCAGCACGATCATGGTAATCCAGGTAATGCCCCATCCTAAATGGAGCTGCATAAAGCCAAGGAAAGCCGCGGTTGTCAGCATCTTATCCGCCAGCGGGTCCATAAATTTGCCGAAATCGGTGATCAAATTATATTTTCGCGCAATCTTCCCGTCTATTAAATCGGTAATGGAGGCGGCGATAAAAACCAGCAAAGCCGCCAGATAATGATGGGGAAAATTCAAAAGCAGCAGGGCCAAAAAAACCGGCGCCATTGCAATACGCAGGATGGTCAGCTTATTGGGCAGGTTCATAAAGTCTCGACCTCGATTC
Organism: Clostridiales bacterium; assembly: GCA_019417145.1. Taxonomy (GTDB): domain Bacteria; phylum Bacillota; class Clostridia; order Oscillospirales; family Acutalibacteraceae; genus Howiella. The sequence continues at coordinate 1,110 of DXVY01000217.1, read as the reverse complement.
TTTCCCGTTATTTCCAACGTGGCAAACACACTGTGGCACTGTACATTATATCCAATGCGTGCGGGCCGGATATTATTCCGCCAATTCGCCCAGCAGGTCGTATTCCAGCGTATCGTTAATGCGAACCTGCACGAAATCGCCGATAACCAGCGGCCGGGGGGAAAGGAAAAACACCTTTCCGTCCACCTCGGGCGCGTCGGCGGCCGAACGGCCGTAATAGCACCTGATATAGTCGTCGTATCCCTCTATCAGAACCTCCATGGTCCTGCCGATTTTTTCCTGATTCTTCTCGCCCACAATGGTAAGCTGGTCGCTCATGATCAGCTCCATGCGATCTTGCTTTATCTGCTCCTCCACCTGATGTGGAAAGGAGGCCGCCGGCGTATCCTCCTCAGCCGAGTAGGCAAAACAGCCCAACCGGTCAAAACGCTGTTCCTTGACAAACGCCGCCAGCTCGCCGAACTGCTCCTCGGTCTCGCCGGGGAATCCGGTGATCAGGGTCGTGCGCAGGGTTACGCCCGGTAGACGCCTGCGAATTTTATCCAACAGGGCGCAAAGGCTTTCCCGGTCTCCTGTCCGGTTCATCCTTTTGAGCACCTGCCCATTGCAGTGCTGCAAAGGAATATCCAGATAAGGCACCGCCTTCTCTTCCTCCGCCATAACATCCAATAACGCATCGGTGATCCGGTCGGGATAGGTGTAAAGCATACGCACCCAATGCAAGCCCTCAATCCGACAAAGCTTTCGCAACAAATCCGGTAGCATGGACCTGCCGTACAGGTCCTCGCCGTATCGGGTGGTGTCCTGCGCCACCAGGGTAAGCTCCCTAACGCCGCCGTCCGCAAGCCTTTGGGCCTCCGCCAGCACCTCATCCATTTTACGGCTGCGAAACCGCCCCCGGATCATGGGGATGGCACAATACGTACAGCAGTTGTCACAGCCGTCTCCCAGCTTCAGGTAGGCCATATAGGGGGGCGTAGACAAAATGCGGGGCGCGTCCAGCTCCAGCGCCTCCTTTTGTCCATAGGCATTGCGCTTTTTCCCCTCCAAGGCGTCGGTAACGACGGACACGATCTCCCGGTTGGCGCCGATGCCCACCACCACGTCCAC
>DXVY01000216.1 GCA_019417145.1 Clostridiales bacterium | reverse complement strand
TGGATCAGGGGACCGTACGTCTGTGCCCCTCGGCCTTTACGCGTCCTGAGGAAATCCAGCGCACCATTGAGGTGCTGCGCAAATTAGATATTCAGCAAAAAAAGGCCAGAAACTATTGATTATATTTCGAGATATGATAAAATAAAATAAAAGTGCGGGCAAAGGACGGCTCAGCGCCGCCCTTTGTTTTTGTATATAGAAGTACATTCTATGTATGTTTTGGCCGACGGTACGAATCATACGTTTATAGGAATTAAGGTGAAGGTTGTATGGGCTTGTTTTGGGATAGTATCGCAAGCTTTTTTTCCACGCTTTGGAACCAAATCGTAGGGGTGTTCAGTACCATCAACATAGTGGATGTGCTGGATATCATCGCCGTTGCGTTTATTATTTACAAGGGCATCCAGCTGGTCCGGGAAACCAGGGCACAGCAGCTGCTGAAGGGCATCGTGATTCTGCTGGTGATTTTCCTGCTGTCCCAGTGGCTGGACATGGTCAGCCTGACCTGGCTGCTGACCAAGTTGTTTGACTATGCCATCATCGCCGTGGTCATTATCTTCCAGCCCGAAATTCGCCGGGCGCTGGAGCGCATGGGCCGCAGCAATCTGAGCGCCTTTGGCTTCAGCCAGTCGCCGGACGAGCGGCGGGAACGGATGCAGGAATGCATGGAGGCTGTTTGTAAGGCCAGCCAGACCATGCAGGATCAAAAGGTGGGGGCGCTGATGGTGTTCGAGCGCTCCACCCCCTTGGGCGAGATTATCAACACCGGCACCGTGGTGGACGCGGCGCCGACAGGGCCGCTTATCTGCAACATCTTTTACCCTAAGTCCCCCTTGCACGACGGCGCTATGATCCTGCGGGGCGGCAGGGTGCATGCCGCGGGCTGTATCCTGCCTCTGACGCCCAATACCGATTTGAGCCAGGAGCTGGGAACGCGGCATAGGGCGGCTATCGGCATGAGTGAAAATTCCGACGCGGTGGTGGTGGTGGTCTCGGAGGAGACCGGCAATATCTCCATCGCGGTCAACGGCGTGCTGACCCGGGGCTTCAATGGCGTGACCCTGCGCGCCCAGCTGGAGACCTATTTGCTGGACAGCGAGGAACAAGCGGAGCATCGCGGGCTGTTGCGCCGTTTCAAGAAGCGGGGGTGAGTATAATATGGGCGGTAAAAAGGCCAAAAAGAAAACAGATAAAAAGAAATTTTCCCTGGGCAGCCTGTTTTATAACAACCGTTTTGTGCTGCCCTTTGCCATCGTGGCGTCCCTGGTTCTTTGGATGACCGTCAATATCACGCAGAACGCCTCGCGGGAGCGTACGATCAGCGATATAACCGTAAATATCACAACCGAGAACACAGCGGTAGGCGAGCTGGGACTGGACGTGGTCAGCGGCGGCGTGGGCCAGAAGGTAAACGTGCGGGTCAGCGGCTCCAGCTATGTCATCAGCTCCCTGGCCGCGTCGGATATTCTGGTTACGGCCGGCCTGTCGGAGGTGACCGCGCCGGGCGAATATGAGGTGCCCCTGACGGCTGTGAAAAACAGCAGCGCGGGGGATTATACCATCCTCAGCGTCACCCCCTCCTCTTTGATGGTGACTTTTGACCATATAGATACCAAGCGCATGCCGGTTACCGCCGTGGCCGAGGGCGCCAGCGCGGCCGACGGTCTGATTGCCGAGTCGGCGGTGGTGACCGATACGGCGAACACGGAGGTGGAGATTCGGGGGCCCCGTACCCAGATGGAGAGGGTGGCCTCTGTGCAGGCTGTGGCCCAGGTCAACAAGCGTTTGAGCGCAACCGAGAGCTTTGACGCCAAGCTGGTCCTGCTGGACGAGGAAGGACAGCAGATTGATCCCACGCCCTTTACCTTGAGCTTTACCGAGCTGAAGATCACCGTTCCCATTTCCAAGAGCCGGGAGCTGCCCCTGCGGGCCACCTTCCAGAATGCGCCGGGGGCCTACAAGACAACCCCGATCAGCCATACCCTGAGCGTGCAGACCATTCGGGTACTGGGCCAGCCGGAGATTGTGGATTCCTTGGAGTATATTGAGCTCAGCCCCATCGATTTCGATTCTATCAGCGCCGGGTCTCTGGAGTTTAGCTGTACGCTCAACCTGCCCAACGGCATCAGGAGCCTGGACAATGTGGAAACCGTGACGGTGACCATCAACGCCGGCCCTATCGTTGAGCGGACGTTTGAGGTCAGCCAATTTGTTCCGGTCAATCTGGCGGCCAACCTACAGGCGAGCGTGAGCCAGACCCTGCAAAACGTAAAAATTGCCGGGCCTCAAGCTGTTATCGACATCTTGGATGCCGGGGCTGTCTATGGGGAGATTGATATGAGCGGCCGCCCGGCCGGGGAGCAGACCGTTTCGGTGCGCATCAAGGTGTCCGGCTATGATACGGTCTGGCAGGTGGGGACCTACAGCGTGCTGGTCACGGCCACCGAGCTTCAGTAAACATCCGGATTTTGGGAAAAAAGGGGATTTCGACCGTCTCGAAATCCCCTTTTTGCAGGAATTGCTGACCAAAACCGCCGTATGCTCATACAATGGATTGAGGTGATCCTTTATGTTTGAAACGATCATGTCGATCCTGTGCCTGCTGCTGGCGCTGCTTGGGCTGGCCTGGCTGATCCGCCTGGCGGCTATGCGCCTGATGATTCCCAAGGCCAGCGGCCGGCGGGCGCTGCTGGTCCTGCTGGAAGAGGAGACGGCCGAATTTGAGCTGCGGGCGGCGCTGGAATGCACCCGGTGGGCCGAGCGCTGCTGTCCCATTATCCTGGCGGTTGACTGCGGCCTGGAGGGGCCTACGAAGCAGATATGCCGCAGACTGTGCGCGGAATACGAAAACATTGCCCTGCTGCCGGCGGACGCTTTGCCCGACTTTTGCCGCAAAGCGCCCTGGAAGGGAAATACATAAGGAAGAAAAGAAGGAGGGAGAATATGCAGGAGGGTATGGAAGGCCTGGAACGGATCCGGGGCAGCGTGGAAAGGGTGACCTTTCACAACGAGCAAAACGGCTTTACGGTTCTGGAGCTGCGCACGCCGGGAGAAACCGTGACGGTGGTGGGCGTCATGCCGCGGGTTTCTCCCGGAGAGGAACTGGAGGTCATGGGCCGGTACGACTTTCACGATACCTACGGCCCGCAGTTCAGGGCCGAGCTGTGTGAGCGCGCCCTGCCCTCCACCGCCGCCGCCATCCTGCGTTACCTCACCTCCGGCGCCGTCAAGGGTATCGGACCGGCCACGGCCCGCCGCCTGGTAGATCGTTTTGGCGCCGATACGTTGCGCGTGCTGGAAAAGGAACCCGACCGGCTGCGGGAGATCAAGGGGATATCGGCCGAGAAGGCCCGTAAGCTGTCGGAGGAATACGGCCGGCAGTTCGGGGTCCGGGAGGTCATGCTTTTTTTCAGCCGATACGGCCTGTCGCCTGATCAGTCGCTGGCCGTATTCAAGCGGTATGGCGCCACGGCGGCGGATAAGATCAAGGCCGACCCCTATCTGCTCTGCGTGGAGGGCATCCACCTTCCCTTTGAAACGGCCGACGCAATTGCGGACGCTTATGAGATGGATAAATCC
>DXVY01000215.1 GCA_019417145.1 Clostridiales bacterium | reverse complement strand
CTATAGCCCCGGTTACGGGGATCTGCCGCTGGATACCCAGCCCGGGCTGACCGCCGTGCTGGATACGCCCCGCCGCATCGGGCTGTGCTGCAGCGAGGCCCATCTATTGATTCCGCGCAAATCGGTCACGGCCGTTATAGGTATACGCGCCGGTTCATCCCTCCCGTCGCCCCGCCGGGGCTGCGGCGGTCGATGCGCCGACTGCGGGTTGGCCGATTGCCTGTATAGAAAGGAAGAGAACCGCCATGGGAATTAGGGAACAGCTGGAAACCGGATATTTATTGCTCGATGGCGCCATGGGAACCATGCTTCAGGCCCAGGGCGTGGCGCCCGGCCAACTGCCCGAGCTGCTGAATCTTACCCATCCGGATAGGATCACCCAGATTCATAAGGCGTACGTAGAGGCGGGGTGCCAGGCGGTGTCGGCCAATACCTTTGGGGCCAACGCCCTGAAACTCGCCGGCAGCGGGCACAGCGTGGCCGAGGTCATAAAGGCCGGCGTGGCCTGCGCCCGGGCGTCGGGAGCCAGATGGGTGGCCCTGGACGTGGGGCCGACCGGCCAACTGCTGGAGCCTATGGGCACCCTGTCCTTCCAACGGGCTTACGAGCTGTACGCCGAGCAGATCATTGCCGGCCGGGACGCCGGCGCGGATTTTGTTTTGATCGAGACCATATCGGATCTATACGAGGCCAAGGCGGCGGTGCTGGCTGCGAAGGAGAATTGTGGGCTCCCTGTTTTTTGCACCCTTACCTTTGAGCAGGGACAGCGCACCTTTGTGGGAGCCGACCCGCTGACCGCCGCCGTGGCTTTTAACGCCTGGGGCGTGGATGCGTTTGGCGTCAACTGTTCTCTTGGCCCGGATGAGCTGCTCCCCGTGGTGGAGACCCTGCTGCGCTACGCCAAGGTCCCGGTGGTGGTGCAGGCCAACGCCGGATTGCCCCGGGAGGAGGACGGCCGCACGGTGTATGATATTTCGCCGGAGAGCTACGCCCGGTCGGTGGAGAAGATGCTGGACGCCGGCGTGCGTATCATAGGGGGCTGCTGCGGCACTACGCCGGCATACATGGCGCTTCTGCGCGGCCTACTAGAGGGCAGGACCCCCGTGCGGACCGAGCCGCAGATCATCACCGCCGCCTGCTCCGGCACCGCCGCCTGCGTATTGGACGGCCGGGTGTCGGTCATCGGCGAGCGCATCAACCCCACCGGCAAAAAGAGGTTGAAGGAGGCGCTGCGGGAGCGGCGGATGGACTATATCATCGGCGAGGCCATAGACCAGGCCAACGCCGGTGCCGACCTGTTGGATGTAAACGTGGGGCTACCCGAGCTTGACGAGCCCCGCATGCTGGCGGAGGTCATACGGGAGGTGCAGGGGGTGACCAGCCTGCCCCTGCAGATCGACAGCTCCGATCCGGCGGCCATCGAGGCGGGCGTCCGCTGTTACAACGGCAAGCCCATCATCAACTCGGTAAACGGCAAGCAGGAGACCATGGAGCGGATCTTTCCCATTGTGAAAAAGTACGGCGCCTTGGTCGTCGGCCTGACGCTGGACGAGGCCGGCATACCGCCCAAAGCCGAGGACCGGTACGCCATCGCCCAGAAAATCCTGCGCACGGCCCTGTCCTACGGTATTCCCAAGGAGGATATTCTTATCGATTGCCTGGTGCTCACGGCGTCGGCCCAGCAGGACCAGGTGCTGGAGACGCTGAAGGCCGTCCAGTTGGTGAAGAGCCGGCTGGGGCTGAAGACGGTTCTGGGAGTGAGCAATGTCTCCTTTGGCCTGCCCAACCGACCGCTGTTGGGCAGCACCTTCCTGGCCGCCGCCTTTGGCGCCGGGCTGGATGCGCCCATTATCAATCCTTTGTCGTCCGAAATGATGCGGGTGGTGGACACCTTCCGCGTGCTGGATGGGGAGGACAGGGATGCGGCGCGCTATATTGAAAAATATACCGGAACGGAAACGCCGGTTATCCTGGCCGCCGACCGGCCGGCCGCAGGACCGGCGGTTTCCGGCGATTCCCTGGGCCTTTACGACTGCATCGTACAGGGCAGGCGGGACCAGGCGGCGGAGAAGGTCAGAGAGCTGTTGCGGACCCAACCGCCTTTGCAGATCATAGACGAGCAGTTTGTGCCCGCCCTGAACGACGTGGGGGACCGGTTTGAAAAGGGAGAACTGTTTTTGCCTCAGCTCATGCAGTCCGCCCAGGCGGTCAAGGCGGCCTTTGGAATCATAAAGGAGCAAAACGCCGCGTCGGGGGAAAAGCGCGCCGCCAAGGGCAGCATCCTGCTGGCTACCGTCCAGGGGGATATCCATGATATCGGCAAAAACATCGTCAAGATGATGCTGGAGAATTACGGGTATGACGTGGTGGACCTGGGCAAGGACGTGCCCGTCGACAGGGTGGTGGAAGAGACCGTCCGGCGACGGATCCCGTTGGTGGGCCTGAGCGCCCTGATGACCACCACGGTCAAAAGTATGCAGGATACCATAACCGCCCTGCGCGCGGCCGGCGCCGACTGCAAAGTAATGGTGGGCGGCGCGGTGCTCAATGAGGAATATGCAAGGATGGTAGGGGCGGACTATTACGCCAAGGACGCCCAGGCCAGCGTGCGCATCGCCAACGGGTTTTTCGGCGTCTAGGCCATAGCTGCGTCCATGGCGGGCCGGGTGTGGCCGACCGCATGCGGACCTGCCGCCGGGGGAGCCGAAGGCGTACGGGACGCAGCCGTGGTTACCGTAATTTCGGAAAAGGGAAGGGAGAACCGTCGTTGATGAAGACGGTTCTCCCTTTGTCGGCCGCGTCCACGACGCGATCAGGTTGTCTTATCAAAATAGGGAGGAAAGGGAAAGGAAAGGGGGAACAGGAGTTCCAGCGGCACACCCAAAGCGCCGGATATGCGCAGCAGGATCTCCAGCGAGGGGTATACCTCGCAGTTTTCCGCCTCGATATGTCCCAGATAATCCTTGCTGATGTCGATTCTTTCCGCCAGCTTTTCCTGGGTAAGTCCGGCTTCCTTTCGCTGGCGGGCGATATTCAGGCCCAGCTCTCTGTAAAACTCCCGGCGGCGCTTTTGAAATTCTGGATTCATGCGTTTTCCTCATTTCTGCTTGATTGTATGTATTCCCATCGGTTTTGCCGGCCCCTCCGGCGGGAAAGGAAAGCACAATAATAAAACCATATATTTTAAAAAACAGCCATGATACACAAAAACAAATACCCTATCCATCGGATATGCACGGCGCTTGGACCTGCGCTTTCCGGGAATCCGGATCTTATGAAGATAGGGGAAGGGAAGCGCCGAGGAGGGCCGGGACCGGGCGGCGATCGATTTTTGAAAACCGCAATATGCCCATGCCCCGGCGCCTGCCCGTCGCGATGCCCAAACGCCGCCCCGTGGGCCAAAATGGAAGGCCGGACCGTGGCCTTCGGCCATTCTTTGCCCTTTGCGGCCGGCCGGCGCTTTTCGATTTGTTCCTGCCCATTTTCCGCAGGGTCGCCCCATCCCGTATGCGGGGGTCCGAAAGCCAGAGGGCAAAGGGCAACGTCCCCCTTTTTTCATCTGTCGAAAAATGTTATAATCGTTATATATATTAATGG
>DXVY01000214.1:1288-3615 GCA_019417145.1 Clostridiales bacterium | reverse complement strand
TTCTGCTGCTGCGCAGGGCGGGCGGGCGGAGCGGGTTGGGTAGGCTGCGCCGGCGCGGCGGTGTTTGCCGCTGCGGCCGGTTTAACGGGTGCCTCCTGCCTCGTGGCCGCAGGTTTGGCGGGCGCGGCAGGCGCGGCCGCTTTGACCGACGGCGTCGGCTGCTGCGCCGGCTGGGCGGGAGCCGCGGGTTTGGCGGGCGCGGCCGGCTTGGCGGCGGCGGCCATTTCCTGAAAATCGGGGAGCTTATCGTAGGCAAAGGTAATGGCCTCGGCCGCGCGCTCGGGTCCGAAGGGCACCTCGGCGGGCAAATCCTTCATCAGTCCCATCAGCTCCTCAAATTTGGGCGTCATCAGATTTTTAAAAGCGGCGGCCTCGGCCCGCAGCTTATCAAAGAGAAGCTGCTGCCGGGCAACGCTGTCGTGCGCGGCGGATATGATGCTTTCCGACTTGGCGATGGCGTCGTTCATGCGGGCGGTGATCTCCTCCTCCGCGGCCTTGCGCAGAGAAGCAGCCTCTTCTTCCGCCTGCTCCACCGTCTGCTGGGCCTTGCGCGTGGCCTCGCTGGTAATGCGGCCGGCCGTTTCGCCCGCTTCCTTGACCGTCTGATCAGCCATGCGCTGCGCGTTGAGCAGGGTGGTGTGGATGCTCCCTTCCGCCTCCTGGTATTCCTCGATTTTGCGATTCAGGGTGCGAAGCTTGTTCTCGTATTCGGTGCGCTCCCTGAGAAGGGTCTCCATGGCCGCGGCCACCTCCTCCAGGAACACGTCTACCTCCGACTGCTTATAGCCGCCCATGGTGGACCGCTGAAATTCCACAGCGCGTACGTCATCCGCTGTCAGCATAGCAATGCCTCCTATTTTTCTCATTTATTGGTATTTTCTGGCGCGCAATAAGACCCGGCCCTTTTTGGACCGTTCATGCAGCGCGTCCACCGCAAACTTTCCCACGCCCCGGATGCGGACAATACTGCCCTCCGGCACCGTTCCGGCGCCCTTTTCGCAGGGCAGCCCGTCCAGGCTCACCAATCCGGCCGCGATCAGGGATTCCGCCCGGCTCCTGCTTCCACCGGCCAGGGCCGCCACTACGGCGTCCAGGCGAGGCGAAGCCACCGTATCGGTTATTTCCAGGAAGGAACGGGCGCCCGGCAGCGTTTCCGGCAGACCCTCGGCCGCCTTTACCCCCACATTTCCCGCCTTATCCATCTGGCTCAAAACGTAGGGCGCCACCTCGCTCATGACAAAAAGAACCGCTCTGCCTTCTTCTATTAAAATATCGCCCGCGGCCTCCCGCTTTATTCCCAGTCCCATCACCGTTCCCAAAATATCCCGATGGGTCAGGGGACGCCGGGCGGTCTCCGGCCGCCAGGTAATGGTTATGGGGACGATGGGAAACAGGGCGGTTATCTCTTCCTCGCCCAGCTCGGCGCACCAGTCGGGCAGGGCGCCGAATACCGTGCGCTCCCCGTCGGCATAGCCGCCGTAAAGCCGGCACAGACAGCCGGCCGACCGGCCCGCCCGCAGGGCCAGCGCTCCCTGCCGCTCATCCAGAAAGCCAACGAAGCGCGGCGACGATTTCCCCGCGCACAGGCGCGCGGCGTCCTCGATGCGGGCCAGGAGCAAACGGTCTTCCGCCGCACCGTATTCCGCCATCGGGGTTTACATATAACTGGCGCCCGTTTCCAGCTCATCCAGAATCAGGTCGCCCATAATGTCCACGTTAAAGGGGGTGATGATAAAGGTGCTGTTGGCCACCCGCTTGATCTGTCCCTTATTGGCGTAGGCCACGCCGCTCAAAAAGTCGATCAGCCGACGGGAGGTCTCCTTGCTGGCCGATTCCAGGTTGAGCACCACCGTGCGCTTGGCATTGAGGTGATCGGCCACGGAGGGCGCGTCGTCAAACCGCTCCGGCTTGACCAGCACCACCTGGAGCTGGCCGCCGCCCTGCATATTCACAACCTTGCCCCGCTTATCCGACCCGAAGGAGGAAGCGGAGGACGTGGCGGAGGAACTATAAGAATCGTACCGGCCGGAGGAGGCGTAGGACGTGTCGGGGCCGTTGTCGTTCTGACCGTAGTCCAGCTCCTCGTCCATGCCGTATTCGTCGCCGTAGTCCTCGTCCTCGGGGACGTTTACGATGTTTTTGATCTTGTCCAAAAAGCCCATGGAAATCTCTCCTATCCCATATTTTCAAATTCCCTTATGTACCGGCATTCCAACGGCCGGCACGCTCCCTATACGTACAATCGCCGTCCGAACAGGGCGGTTCCCAGCCGCACCAAATTGGCTCCGGATTCGATTGCCGCATCAAAATCACCAGACATACCCATC
>DXVY01000214.1:0-1278 GCA_019417145.1 Clostridiales bacterium | reverse complement strand
GACAGGTATACCATATTACTATTATCTATTTTTTCGGCCCCAATGTCAATAAACAGTTGCCGCATTTGTTCAAAATAATGTCGGATTTCCCTTTCCGTGTCACAAATCGGAGGAATCGCCATTAGTCCCTGGACGGCAACCCCTTCGATTTGTGCAATCTGCCCAACCGTTTCGACCAATTCATCGGGCGACACCCCCGATTTATTGGCTTCATTCCCAATATTTACCTCAATCAAAACAGGCATAACCGTATGCAGCCGCCGGCACTCCCTGCCGATGGCCTGGGCCAGATGGACCGAATCCACCGATTCGATCATATCCACCTTGTCCACAATGCTTTTCACCTTATTGGTCTGCAGATGACCGATAAAATGACGGGCCACCCCTTCCAACCGCAGATCGCCGTATCGAGACAGGTACTCCTGCACCCGGTTCTCCCCGATATGCGTTATGCCGGCCGCTATGGCGTGGTTGATCACCGGGGCCGGCTGGGTCTTGGTTGCGGCCAGCAGGATGATATCCGACGCCTTCCGGCCCGATCTCTCGGCCGCCCTTTCCAGCCGCTCCAAAATACGCGGATAGCTCTCGTCAAAGGCCGCGCACCGCTGCTGGATCTCGTTTTGGTCAATGAAGCGGTTTTCCGTCATACAGATCCTTCCCCTTTACAATAATCTCGTCATACAGCTGCAGCCCGTCGCTGTCGCCCGACATCTCACAGATGCTGTAGCCCTCGGTCGCATATAGGATTTGCACCGGAACAAACTTGGCCTCGCCCCCGGTATACACGTAAACCCCTCGCTTCCTTTCCACAACCGTCTGTCCGTCCACAACCGATTCCTGTTCCACGATGCGCACGGCCTGGGAGCTAACCCGCAGACCGGCGTAAGTATGCAGGACGATGGTCATAGGCTGGGTTCGAATACCGGCCAGCTCGCCGTTCATGTACTTACAGCTGAACACCACCGCCACATCGTCTTCCGCGCCGCTTTTGTTGATCCGCTTGACCGTCACCGGCAGGTCGGGCATGGTGGTCAAAGAGGTCTTCAGGGTGAGCTCCTGCCCCTCGGCCAGCTTCAGGGAATCACTGAAGCTGACGCGGGCCGCGATATACCATTCATAATCCGACACCACCTTGCCCACCACGTTCTGTGGGGCCGCCGCCGGCTGCAGCGTCTCTAGCTGCTCCGGCGTCAGGCTCTCGATCATGTCGGTGGATAATACGCCCTCGTAGCCGTCGGCCGAGGATATGAAATAGCCCGCATAAGGCGACGCGATGGT
>DXVY01000213.1 GCA_019417145.1 Clostridiales bacterium | reverse complement strand
CGGTCCCCGACGCGGCCGCCCTCCCCTGCGCGGGGAAGACGGGCGCTCCTTCTGTCTATATTATACCATACGGCCCCGCCAATGGAAATCCCCCGCGTCCCATTCCAAAAGGGAAAAGGGAGGGCATAGGCGGAGCAGACGGGGAGAAGGGCTGAAAGGGAAAAAACATGGAAATGCAATTGCCTTTCTGTGGAAAAGAGGATATAATAATATGAATACGCCACAGGCGAAACACCGGGGCCGGCGGGCGGCCGCGCCCCTCCGGGAGGGAATGCGATATGGACGTGCGGGTGGGAGACCGTATTGTGATGAAGAAACCCCATCCCTGCGGAGCGGATACCTTTTTGGTGCTCCGGGTGGGCATGGATTTCAAGATCCGCTGCACCGGCTGCGGCCGGGAGGTCATGGTGCCCCGTTCCAAGTGCGAGAAGCGGATCCGGCGTATCCTCCGGGACGAGGGGGCGTAGGGCTGCCGGATTGGGAAAAATTTAAGAATATGGTAATATAACCGCCGGCGGGATATGGTATATATAGAATATGGCTGTTTTACGGCCCGACCGGCAATAGGGGAGGCACAGCAAGTATGTTTGAAAAACTGAAGGCCGTGGAGGCGCGGTACGAGGAGATAGGCAGGGAGCTTATGCAGCCCGACGTGGCCGCCGACCAGGAACGATTTACGGGGCTTATGAAGGAGCATAAGCAGCTAACCCCGCTGGTGGAGGCCTACCGGGCGTATGCCAAGGCCCTTTCCGACGGGGAGGAGGCCCGGCAGGTTCTGGATGAGCCGGGACTGGACAGGGAGATGAAGGAGCTGGCCGAGGAGGAGCTGGCCGACGCCAGAAGGCGGGAGGAGGCGCTGACCGAGGAGCTCAAGATCCTGCTGCTGCCCCGGGATCCCAACGACGACAAGAACGTCATCGTGGAGATCCGCTCGGGCGCGGGGGGCGAGGAGGCCGCCCTGTTTGCCGGGGCGCTTATGCGGATGTACGGCATGTACGCCGAGGGGCGCCGCTGGAAGACCGAGACCCTGGGCGCAAACGAGACCGAGCTGGGGGGCTATAAGGAGGTCAGCTTCATGGTGGAGGGCGAGGGGGCTTACTCCCGCCTGAAATATGAAAGCGGGGTCCACCGGGTGCAGCGCGTGCCCGAGACCGAGACGGCCGGCCGCATCCACACCTCCACCGTCACGGTGGCCGTGCTGCCCGAGGCCGAGGAGGTGGAGGTGGAGATCAACCCCGCCGAGCTGCAAATCGACACCTACCGTTCGGGCGGGGCGGGAGGCCAGCACGTGAACAAGACCGAGTCGGCCATCCGCATCACCCACCTGCCCACCGGGCTGGTGGTGGAATGCCAGGACGAGCGCAGCCAGCACAAGAATAAGGAAAAGGCCATGAAGGTGCTCCGTTCCCGGCTGTACGACCGGATGATGGAGGAGCAGAACCGGCAGATCGCAAGCGACCGCAAATCCCAGGTGGGCACCGGGGACCGGTCGGAGCGCATCCGAACGTATAACTATCCCCAGGGCCGGGTGACCGATCATCGCATCGGCCTGACCCTGTATAAGCTGGAGCAGGTGCTCAACGGCGACCTGGACGAGATCATTGACGCTTTGATCACCGCCGACCGGGCGGCCAAGCTGCAGGGCGGCGAGGACGAATAGACCGGCTGGGCGGCGCGTACAAAAGGAGGGGAGGCGATAGCGTGAGACCGGAAGAATACCAGACATACGAGGGCGGCGAGAGGGAGCCGCAGCAGGCCGAGACGGCGCGAGGGAGCCTTCCCAGCGCGGCCGGCGGCCCGTATCCCCAGGGCGGGGAGAGGAATGGAACCCACGGGTCGGACGCCCGCGGCCGCGGCCCGGACGGTGGGGGCGCGGCCCCCGAGAACCATGCGCCGCCCCGGCAAGCGACAGACAGCGGGGCGCAACCCACGGCCGGGGATGAGAGCCATTCCACCGGCGAGCGGGGAGAGACCCTCCCCCGCCGGTGGCCGGGGGACCCTGCGCCGGGTGCGGGGGCAGCCGGCCCCGGCTACCCTCCCGGGCCCGGAGTCCCGGGATACGGGCGCCCGGACGCCGCCGGCGGCCGGCACGGCTATCCCGGCTTTGGGCGCCGGAGACGGCGGATGAGGGGCGGGATCATCCGGATCCGCCGGCCCGTCCTGATCGGGGGCGCGGTGTTGCTGGCGGTTTTGTGTGTGCTAGCCACCCTTTTGCTCATCCCCCGTCCCAAACGGCCGGCGGAGGGAACCTTTCTCACCCAGGCTATGGGCGTGCCGGTGCAGACCGTGCTCATCCCCGCGGGCACCGACGCCCGGCCGGGGACCAAACGGGAGATCCGGTATGTGGTCATCCACGAGACCGGCAATCCGGCCGAGGGGGCCGACGCCCGCAGCCACAGCGATTATCTTCAGGACGGCGGCGAGCGGGGGGTCTCCTGGCATTACACGGTGGACGACCATGAGATATACCACCACCTGCCCGACGACGAGATCGGCTGGCATGCCAGCAGCGAGGAGGGCAACCGCTACGGCATTGGCGTGGAGCTGTGCGTCAACGCCGACGGGGATTTTGAGAAGACCTTTGACAACGGCGCGCGGCTGACGGCCACTCTGCTCTATACCTACGGCCTGTCGGTAGGCGATGTGAAGCAGCACGGGGACTTTACCGATAAGAACTGTCCCCAGACCATCCGGGACACCGGCCGGTGGGACGCCTTTAAGGATCTGGTCAGGGAATACCTGGCCGAGCTGAAAAAGGACGGTTAAGGTCCCGTTCCTGCGGGGCCCGGCTGGCCTGTGGGATTTGTGCAGTCTGTGGGGGCCTATGCGGCCTGTACAGCCTGTGTAATCTGCGCGGCCTATGCGGTCGGTCGGTGCAGTCTCCGCGGCCTGTGGGATCCACACGGTCTTGGAGTACGTCCGGCCCGGGGCTTCTCCGGGGGCCGTCCCCTCAACCGGGCCCGGCCCGCGGACCGTTGGCCCGGGGCCCGGCTAGCGGGCCGGCCGTGCCGGGAAATGCGGGGGAGAGAGGCCCCGCCGGCTCCGTTCCTGCGGGGCCATGGAAGCAAGAGAGCAAAGGAAGGTTCATAAAATGGAGACCAAACGCATTCCCATCCGCTCCATCCTGGAGGATCACCAGGGCGTGGAGCAGGCCGCCGCCCTGCTGCGGGCGGGCGGGGTGGTGGCCATACCCACCGAGACGGTCTACGGACTGGCCGCCAACGCCTACGACGGCGGGGCGGTGGAAAAGATATTCCAGGCCAAGGGCCGGCCCATGGACAATCCCCTGATCGTGCATATATCCGAGTTTGACATGCTGCCCGACCTGGTGGAAAATATACCGGAGGAGGCCCTGGAGCTGGCCCGGCTGTACTGGCCGGGGCCCCTGACCATGATCCTGCCCAAATCCGACCGGGTGCCCGCGGAGGTGTCGGCCGGACTGCCCACCGTGGCCATCCGCATGCCCGCGAATACGGTGGCCAGAGGGATCATCGGGGCCTGCGGTTTTCCGCTGGCCGCCCCTTCGGCCAACCGCTCCGGCTCGCCCAGCCCCACCACCGCCGACCACGTGCTCCAGGACCTGGACGGCCGGGTGGACGGGGTGGTGCTATCCGCC
>DXVY01000212.1 GCA_019417145.1 Clostridiales bacterium | reverse complement strand
CCCTAAAGGTCAGTAAAGGTCAAAAATTTTAACAAATCATTTACAATTGCCCTATTGACAGAAAGCTGGCATCGTGGTATTGTATAGACAGTCGATTAGCACTCATTAAGCAAGAGTGCTAAAAGGTATCACACACGAACCGGACGGACCGTCCCGCAGGGCGGCCGAAAGGAGGGTCCCGCAGTGGAACTCAGCCCCCGCAAGAAACAGATTCTTGCAGCCATCGTAAAAACCTATATAGAGACCGGCGAGCCGGTGGGCTCCAAGGCGCTGGCCCAGGTGCTGGACCTGGGGTTGTCCCCGGCCACCCTGCGAAACGAGATGAGCGAGCTGTCCGAACTGGGATTTTTGGAGCAGCCCCACACTTCGGCCGGCCGCATTCCCACCAGTGAAGGATACCGGCTGTACATCCAGCAGCTCATGAAGCCGGCCCAGCCGGACGAACAGACCAAGGCGGTCATCGACGACGCGTTGGAGCATACCGTCTCCGATCCGGAGCGCATGGTAGGCACGGCCGGACAGGTGCTGGCGGATCTGACCGGGCTTCCCGCCCTGTCGGCCACGGTGGCCGACCAAAGCGCCAGCATAAAGCGGGTGGAGATCATCCCCATGGGTCGTCGTTCGGCCCTGCTGGTGCTCATCACCTCGGACGGGGTGGCCAGAAGCCGCCTCTGCCGCACCCAGACGCCTCTCTCCCCCCCGGCTTTGGAGCGGTTTGCCCGCCTGATTGCCGGCGAGATCGAGGGGGTGGAGCTTTCCGGCTTCCATCCGGCCCTGCTGCAAAGCCTGGCGGCCGACGCGGGAGAGTACGGATTCGCACTCATGCCTCTGCTGAGCGCCCTGTTCCATATGGTGGAAGAGGTGTGCGAATCCAAATTGAGTTTGAAGGGTGAGTCCAACCTCTTTGGCTTTTCCGAGCTGGAAAAGGAGGCGCGGCAGCTCATCGACCTCATCGCCCGGCGGGACGCCATTCTATCCATCCTGGCCGGTATCCACGGCCCGGTGGAGGTGGTCTTCGGCGGGGATACCCCTATCGCCGCCCTGCGTCCCTCCAGCCTGGTGGTCGCCCGCTATCGGCTGGGCGGCAAGGAATTGGGACGCATCGGTGTCATCGGTCCCACCCGCATGGCGTATGAGCAGCTCATTCCCAGCATAGAATATTTTGCCGCCAAGCTGGGCAGTCTTCTGACCCAGGCTATGGAGGATTTGGAGGATGATGAATTTGGCAGAGAAGGATAAGAACGAGACGGTTCAGCCTGAAAAAGCGGCGTCCTCGGCCGCCCCCCAAAATGAACAAAAGGCGGCCCCGGCCGGAAAAGCCGAAAAGGCCGACAAGTCCGAAAAGAAGAAGGGGAAAGATAAAAAGGAGTTGGAGGCGTTGGCGGCCGACCTGCAGGCCATGGAGGAGGAACTGGGAAGGCAGAAGGACCTGCTGCTGCGCACGGCGGCCGAGTTTGACAATTATAAGCGGCGGACCGAAAAGGAAAAGCTGGCGGTAGGGGAATTCGTCAAGGCGCAGACCCTGAAGGCCTTTCTTCCCATCCTGGATAATATGGACCGGGCCCAGGCGGCCGAGGCTGACCAGTCCCCGGAGGAATACGTCAAAGGCCTGCAAATGATATTCAAACAGCTTTCCGAAGCCGTTCAGAGCTCCGGCCTGGCCGAGATCCAGGCCGCCGGCCAGCCCTTCGATCCCCAGCTTCACGAGGCGGTTATGCATGTGGAGGACGAGGCTTTGGGCGAAAACATAGTGGCCGAGGTGCTCCAGAAGGGCTACAAGGTGGGCGAAACGGTCATCCGGCCGGCCATGGTCAAGGTGGCCAACTAAGCGCGCAGTGCGCGCCCCCAGACGTTTTGCAGCGGGATGCGTACCGGAACCCGACGCGCTCGGTAGCTATCCCCGATCTGGCGCGATACTCCAGCGACCAACCCGCAGTGTGCGCCCCCAGACCTTTTGCAGCGGGGTGCATACCGGAACCCGATGCGCTCGGTAGCTATCCCCGGCAAGCCCGACGTCCAAGCGCCGGCAGGCCGAGCCAGGTCATATCCTTGTGATTCATTATTTAAATATATCAATTAGCTTTTTTAGGAGGTAATGCTTTATGGGAAAAATTATTGGTATTGACTTAGGTACAACCAACTCCTGTGTGGCCGTCATGGAGGGCGGCGAGCCGGTGGTTATCGCCAACGCCGAGGGCGCCCGCACCACCCCGTCGGTGGTGGCGTTTAAAAAGGACGGCGAGCGCATGGTGGGCCAGGTAGCCAAGCGGCAGGCCATCACCAATCCCGAGGGCACGGTCAGTTCGATCAAGCGGGAAATGGGCACCGACCACAAGGTGGAAATTAACGGAAAGAAGTACACCCCCCAGGAGATTTCGGCTATCATCCTGCAAAAGCTGAAGGCCGACGCCGAAAGCTATCTGGGCGGCCCGGTCACCGAGGCGGTCATTACCGTGCCGGCCTACTTCACAGACGCCCAGCGGCAGGCTACCAAGGACGCGGGCAAGATCGCCGGCCTGGATGTGAAGCGGATCATCAACGAACCCACGGCCGCGGCCCTGTCCTACGGCATCGATAAGGAGAACGACCAGAAGGTCATGGTATACGACCTGGGCGGCGGCACCTTCGACGTGTCCATCATCGAGATGGGCGACGGCGTGCAGGAGGTGCTGGCCACCGCCGGCAACAACCGGCTGGGCGGCGACGACTTCGACCAGCGGATTATGGACTGGATTGTTAATCAGTTCAAGGCCGAAAACGGCATTGATTTAAAGGGCGACAAGATGGCCATGCAGCGCATCAAGGAGGCCGCGGAGAAGGCCAAGATCGACCTGTCCGGCGTGACCTCGGCCGACATCAACCTGCCCTTTATCTCGGCCGACGCCACCGGCCCCAAGCACTTTGAGGCCACCTTGACCCGTGCCAAGTTCAACGAGCTGACCGCCGACCTGGTGGAAGCCACCATGGGCCCGGTGCGGCAGGCGCTGAGCGATTCCGGCCTCTCGGCCTCCGACATCGGCAAGGTGCTGATGGTGGGCGGCTCCAGCCGGATTCCGGCCGTGCAGGAAGCGGTCAAGAAGTTCATCGGCAAGGAGCCCTTCAAGGGCATCAACCCGGATGAGTGCGTGGCCATCGGCGCGGCCATCCAGGGCGGCGTCCTGGGCGGCGACGTCAAGGGCCTGCTGCTGCTGGACGTGACTCCCCTGTCTCTGGGCATCGAGACCATGGGCGGCGTTTCCACCAAGGTCATCGATCGCAACACCACCATCCCCACCAAGAAGAGCCAGATCTTCTCCACCGCCGCCGACGGCCAGACCTCGGTTGAGGTCCATGTGCTCCAGGGCGAGCGGGAATTTGCCAAGGACAACAAGACCCTGGGCGTCTTCCATCTGGACGGCATCGCCCCGGCGCCCCGTGGCATTCCCCAGATCGAGGTGACCTTCGATATCGACGCCAACGGCATCGTCCATGTGTCGGCCAAGGACCTGGGTACCGGCAAGGAGCAGTCCATCACCATCACCGCTTCCACCAATATGTCCAAGGAGGACATCGACAAGGCCGTCAAGGAGGCCGAGCAGTACGCCGCCGACGACAAGAAGCGCCGGGAGGCCGTGGATG
>DXVY01000211.1 GCA_019417145.1 Clostridiales bacterium | reverse complement strand
ATGTTGCCGGCGATCCCTTGCTGAATCTGGTGGATCCGGCCACGGGGTATCGGCAATTTCGCGGCTGTGATCGTTTCGGTAACGAAGACTGACCAGTCCAACGGAAAGACGGAGTTCTCTGTAACAAATTGTCATAATGTGTGGGTTTTTCACTTCGTTTGCGGTATACTGTGGGTATCATAACAGGAAAACGGGTGATGAACGGGTATGAAAATTAATGCCAACGAGTACAGCGCGGCGGAGGTCATGAAATTTGTCCGGGAATGGACGGAACTTACCCAAAAGCAGTTTGCGCAAAGCATCGGCCGCTCGGAAGCGATGATTCAGACCTATGAGCAGGGAACACGAAATTACACGTTCGAAACGCTGCTGGAAATAGCGCAAACCCACCATATCCGCATCACAATCGAGAAGATGAAGAAATAAGGAAAGCCGCCATGAGTGCTCATGGCGGCTTTGGTATGTATTGCGCGGGTGTTACAGCCCGGCCTCTATGAAATGAACGGGATACAACTCCCAATATTTTTTGTAGACCATCTGTTCGCCGATAAGGTCTAATTGGTATAGGCGAAAAGTGACCCGTATATCTTTTGGCTGCCATTGCTCTTCATAGGAATACCGGTATGTCATACCTAAACGCCTCATAACGCCGCCGCTGCGCGGATTACGGATATCATGCGTAGCGGTTATATAAGGGACGCCGTCCTGTCTTAACTGTTCGACAACCGCCTGGCCGGCTTCCGTAACGATTCCTTTATGCCAAAATTCCTTGCGGAGTGCGTAACCAAAATCGTGACTGTCATCCATAGCGGCCTGTATATACCCGATGGGGGTATCCACTGTACGCAAGCAAATCGCATATCTATAGGCGCGGTTCTTTTCATACTGGGAGGCAAAGTGCTCCTTATAAAACGCCTTAGCCTCTTCCTGGTTCTTTGTGGGAAACCATGGCAGAAATGTATTAACTTCCTCGTCCCTTAAAAGACGGTACAAGGGCTCTATGTCCTGCTCTTTGAATTGTCTTAACAGCAGTCTCTCCGTTACCAATTGAGGGGTGTTTGCTATATGCATAATCCTTTTCTCCTGTTTTGTGTCGTTGCTGTATTCTATCATACGAATGGATGAAAAACAAGGAGCTCAACCAGAGTTCAATGGCAGCGACTCCGCTGCAAGACAGTTGACAAAAGGAAGGTTGTCCAGTATAATAAACAGGTTTGGGCCGATACCGACCCGGCGAATGCGAGAATAGGAGAGAAAAGTATGTCGCGATACGACGTTGTCATTGTGGGCGCCGGACCTGCCGGCATTTTTACTGCTCTGGAACTGAAGGATAAAGCACCGCAGCTGGATGTGCTGCTGGTGGACGAGGGCTTGACGATCGATCGACGGAACTGCCCGGCGCGCAAGACCGGCCGCTGCGTGCACTGCCAGCCCTGCAATATTATGAGCGGCTGGTCGGGGGCCGGCGCTTTCTCGGACGGCAAGCTGTCGCTGTCCGAAGAGGTGGGCGGCAATATCGTCGATTATATGTCGGCCGAGGAAGCGCGGGAGTTTATTCGGTACGCCGATTCCCAGTACACCCGTTTCGGCGCGCCCGATAAGGTGCACGGTCTCAACGACAAAAAGGTCGAGGAAATCGACTACGAATGCAGCCGCCACAACATCCATCTGGTGAAATGCCCAGTGCGGCATATGGGTACCGAATACAGCTTTGAGACGCTGCGCAATATGTACCGCTATCTAATCGAGCAGCCGGGCTTTACCTTCCGGGAGCTGACCCGGGCCCAGTCTCTGCACATCGAGAACGGCCGGGTGACCGGCGTGGTTTTGTGCACCAAGGGGCAGGAGCCGGAGTCGGTGGAAGCCGGCTATGTGGTGGCCGCGCCCGGACGGGGCGGCGCCGACTGGCTGAATCACGTGGCTCACGACAACGGCATTGACACGAAGAACAACGAAGTGGATATCGGTGTGCGCGTGGAGGTGCCCAATTCGGTGATGGATCACCTGACCGCCCATTTGTATGAAGCGAAAATGGTATACTACAGTGATACGTTCGAGAACAAGGTGCGCACCTTCTGTATGAACCCCGGCGGGATCGTCAGCGAGGAGCATTACCAGGGCGGGATTGCCGTGGTCAACGGCCACTCCTACGCGGAGGAGGAGCGCCGCACCGCCAATACCAACTTTGCCATGCTGGTGTCCTCCCGGTTTACCGAGCCGTTTAACCGCCCCATCGAATATGGCCGCTATATCGCCCAGCTGGGGAATATGCTGACCGGCGGCGGGATCATGGTACAGCGGCTGGGCGATCTTCTCCAGGGGCGGCGCACCGACGCTTCCCGGCTGAGCCGTTCCACCACGGTGCCTACCCTGAAAACCGCCGTGCCGGGCGATTTGTCCTTCGTGCTGCCCCACCGGCATCTGACCAGCCTCATCGAGGCCATGAAGGCGTTTGACAAGGTGGCGCCCGGCCTGTATTCCAAAAACACCCTGCTGTATGGGGTGGAGGTCAAATTCTATTCCTCCAAGGTGGCGGTGGACAACCATTTCGAAACCGCCGTCGATGGTCTGTATGCCATCGGCGACGGTGCCGGCATCACCCGCGGCCTGATGCAGGCCAGCGTGACCGGCGTCGTGGTGGCCCGGGACATCGCCTCCCGATAACGTTCTTAAAATACCCGGCGCTTTCAAAACGAAAGCGCCGGGTATTTTTACATGGCCAAAACGCCGGTTTCATCCTTGAGTAAAATCAAGATTTGCTCCTCCAGGCCGGTCTGGCAGTCGATATAGACCAGCACCTGCTCGTTATCCTCGCCCTGGCAGGTGAATTCGTAGCAATAGGTTTCATTCAGGCCCTCGGAGGGCACCACCACCTGTTTGGCGGCGCCGGTAACGGTCAGCAGCGGGCTGAGCTTGTCCTTGGCCTGCTCCGCCGTGAGGGCGGCCTTGGGCAGGGTGCGGGAGGTGTGATTCATCAGGTAACCGGTGGCGTCGAAGGACACTGCCTGCCCGTTGTCCATGGCGATCCCCACCTTGATGAGATCGGGGTAGAATATCACGCCATCCGGCGCGTAGGCATAATTGATGGTCAGCACGCCGTTGTTCAGGCTATAGTACCGCTGAACAAACCCCGGCAGGTCGTTCTCGTTCATGACCCGATCGCCCATTTGCAGGGCTTCCTCGATCGTCAGGCGGCCTTCCCCGATGGGGCGGGAATGGATGAAATACTGGACAAAACCGCCCGCTTTGGTCACGTTGATGCGGAAGTTGTCGCCGGTGAAGGAGTAGCAGGGGATCGTCCCGCCCATGTCGCCGGCGGCCTGCAGCTTGCCGGAATACCAGTGGCTGGCCTTGGACAAAGCGGCATCGCCGCTGACGGCGGCTTTGCCCTTGAGCAGCTTCGGCTCCTGCTGCTGAATGTGATCGGAGAAGGGGCCGTCGTAAATCAGCGTGGGATAGTCCTCGAAGCCCTCCTCCATATCGTGGAAGCCACTGTTGACATTGGGAGCGGCGACTTCGGCGGCCTGCGCCGCGTCATCAAAGGCCAGCAGCCCGGCCTGGGCCAGGTTCTGCATGCCCGCCACCTGGTTATACACCTTGTGGGAATAGGCGGCCAGAGCCTTCATAGAGGCGGTTTCCTCATCGGTAATGCTGCCC
>DXVY01000210.1 GCA_019417145.1 Clostridiales bacterium | reverse complement strand
GCCCTGCGGGCCTGTATCCAGGAGGGCGCGACATACGACCTGGTCATAGCCATCGGTCCGCTGCCCATGATGAAGGCGGTCTGCGATTTGACCCGGCCCTACGGTATCCGTACGGTGATCAGTATGAACTCCCTGATGATCGACGGAACCGGCATGTGTGGGTGCTGTCGGGTGACGGTGGGCGGCCAGGTAAAATTCGCCTGCGTGGACGGGCCGGATTTTGACGGCCACCAGGTGGATTTTGACGAGGCTATGAAGCGCGGCCGCATTTATCGGGAACAGGAAGGCCGGGCGCTGGAGGAAGAAAAGGAACATATCTGCAATCTGACCGGGGAGGTGCGCGGCAATGGCTAATATGTCTATGCAGAAGGTCCCTATGCCCGCGCAGGCGCCGGACGTTCGCATCAAGAACTTTGACGAGGTGGCCCAGGGGTATACCCTGGAAATGGCCGTTGAGGAGGCCGGCCGCTGCATCGGCTGCAAAAACCAGCCCTGCGTGGCAGGCTGTCCGGTCAATGTGCGCATTCCGGAGTTTATCGCCTGTGTGCAGAAGGGGGATATTCCTGCCGCCTACCAAATCCTCAAAAGCACCAACGCCCTGCCCGCCATATGCGGACGGGTCTGTCCCCAGGAGAACCAGTGCGAGAGCAAGTGTACCCGGGGCATCAAGGGCGAGCCGGTGGCCATCGGCCGCCTAGAGCGTTTTGTGGCGGATTATATGCGACAGATGGAGGGGGAGGGGCACTCCCTTCCGGCCGCCCCCATTCCCCAAAACGGACACAGGGCGGCGGTGATCGGCGCCGGACCTGCGGGCCTTACCTGTGCGGGAGACCTGGCCAAAATGGGGTATGCGGTCACCGTGTTTGAGGCCTTCCACACGGCGGGCGGCGTGCTGATGTACGGTATCCCGGAGTTCCGACTGCCCAAGGACGTGGTTCGATATGAGATTAAGGCCCTGGAGGCCATGGGTGTCAAGATTATGACCAACATGGTTATGGGCAAGGTCCTGTCTATCGACGAGCTGTTTCAGATGGGCTATGAGGCGGTCTTTATAGGTTCGGGGGCCGGGCTCCCCAATTTTATGGGCATCCCCGGGGAGAATCTTGTGGGGGTCTTTTCGGCCAATGAATTTTTGACCCGGGTCAACCTGATGAAGGCGTACGAAAACGATTATGACACCCCCATGATGAACCTGAAGAGGGTGGCTGTGGTGGGCGGCGGCAACGTCACCATGGACGCGGCCCGCTGCGCCCGCCGATTTGGCGCGGAGGTTTCCATTGTATACCGCCGCACAGAGAAGGAAATGCCCGCCCGCCTGGAGGAAATCCACCATGCAAAGGAAGAAGGGGTGGAGATTGTCCCCCTGGCGCAAGTGATGGAAATCCATGGTGACGAGCAGGGAAGGGTTACCGGTCTGACCTGTCAGCGCATGCAGCTGGGTGAGGCGGACGCTTCCGGCCGTCGCAAGCCGGTGCCTGTGGAGGGGGATACCTTCCGCATGGATGTGGACGCGGTCATAATGGCCATTGGCAATTCGCCAAACAAGTTGCTGGCCGACACCACCGAGGGTCTAAAAACCAACGCCAAGGGCTGTCTGCAGGTGGACGAGGAAACCATGGAGACCAGCCGTCCCGGCGTATTCGCCGGAGGGGACGCCGTGACCGGCGCGGCCACGGTGATCCTGGCGATGGGAGCCGGCAAAAAGGCCGCCCAGGCAATGGATGCTTATATGCAGGGAAAATAAAAAACGTATGGCCGGTCCGTTTTATGCGGACCGGCTTTTTATATAAGAAGCAGCCCCCGGAAAGGAGGCTGCAAGGGTTCCGGCGAATAACCGTTGCGCCGTTGACCGGTTCGCTCCGACGTTCATTTCCAAAATGAACGGGACATAACGTGGGGTCGGCGCGCAGGGCAGGCGGGTATTATGGCCTTAAATAAACAGGGGCTGTAGCTGTTCTCCCCGCAAAGCGGCCTCCATGGCGGGGCCGATTTTGGAAAAATCAGCGATCATGGAGGTGGGCTTTTTGTGGGCGTCATCCTGGCGCAGGGGGACAAAATAAATATTTTTGCTGTTCAGCAGCGCGCCGATATTTTTGGCCGAGGCGCTGAGCGCGTCGTTGGTAGCCGGCGCTATGACCAACGGCCGGCCGTTGCGCAAATGCGCCTTGGCGGCCATGGTCACCGAGGTATCGGTGATGCCGCAGGCCAGCTTGCCCATTGTGTTGCCGGTACAGGGGGCGATAACCAGGATGTCCAAAAGCTTTTGAGGGCCGATAGGCTCCGCGTCCTTAATCTCATGTATAATGTCCCGCCCGCATATGTTCTGTATTTTTTCCCTGAAGGCCTCGGCCGTTCCAAAGCGCGTGTCGGTGCGAAAGGCAATGGGGGACATGATAGGGAACAGCTCCCAGCCCTCCGCCTTCAGGCGGGCCATTTCCTCTACCGCCTGCGCCAGGGTGCAAAAGGACCCGCAGAGCGCAAAGCCCGCTCGATTTTGGTTCATATGGCTTCCTCCCGTAAAATATTGATGATGGTGTCTTTGATGATATCCGCCGCACTGGCCGGCGCGACCTTGCCGGGCAGGGAAAGGGCCTGTATGGCCTTGATCCCCATCTGCTGCGCCGCGGTAAAATCCACGCCCCCGGGAGCAGAGGCCAGGTCTATGATGACCGCTTGGCTTTTCATTTTTTGCAGCTCGGCACGGCCCAGTATACAGGCGGGGACGGTGTTGAAGACCAGATCATATTGATCCAGCGAATGATAAATTTCCCCGGTCTGGACCGGCTTAAAGCCCCCTGCCAGAATCCAGGCTAGGTCCGCCTGCTTTCTGGCTGAAACGGTCACATCCGCGCCCATGGAGCCCAGCCGCGCGGCCATGACTTTTCCCAGCCGTCCATAGCCGATGACTAAGCATTTGGAACCAAATAGGGTGATGGGCGTCTCCTTTATGGCAATGGCCAGCGCGCCTTCTGCGGTGGGGATGGCGTTGCGTATAGACAGTTCCTCCCTGGCCAGGTAATCCACCGCCTTGAGCCCCAGCTCGCCCATGGATTGGAAAAGGGAGGGATCGATTTTGCCGCCCAGAATCAGTTGATCCGGTCCCGCCGCCGCGAGAATATCCGTAAGATAAATGACGGAATAGCCGTAGGGTGCGTTAACCGTAACCCCGTCGTGGCTGACCGGCATGGGGAGCACAATCGCGTCGGCCTCTAGAACGGCTTCCGCGGTATCGGAAACAAAGCGGGCGCCCTGCAGCCCCGGAAATTTTTCCAGTCCGTTTACAATGACGTCCAAGCCGTCCTCGGCCAGCGCGCCGGCCAGGAAACCCTGCCGGTTGTCCCCGCCGATCACGGCGATACACGGATGTTTGCTTTTCATATAGACCGCCTTTCTTCCGCCCCAGCGTCGACCTGGGGCCGCCGCGGGATATGAGGACCGGGAATTGGGTGACGGCCCGCTTTCCGGCCGGCTATGCAATACCATACTATGCGGCGGACAAGATTTTTGCCTCTGGGACAATCAAAGACGCCGGTGAACCGGCAGCTTTCACGAACTGCTGAGGGGAGCCGGCCGTACCCGCCGATTCCCGCTAGAATTCTGCTCCCAATCGCCGCATATGTCGCAGCGGGCGACCTGGGCAGGTTCCTTCCCACACCTGTGCGCTCACTTAATATATGTATAGCCTTCTTGAC
>DXVY01000021.1 GCA_019417145.1 Clostridiales bacterium | reverse complement strand
CTTTGTGCGGACGGCCACCAACAACTGCGGCGGTATCACCGGCGGTATCTCCAACGGCATGCCCCTGCTGGTCACGGCCGCCCTCAAGCCCACCCCCTCCATCGGCATCCCCCAAAAGACCGTGAACCTGCAAACCGGAGAGAACACCCTTTTGCGGATCAAGGGACGGCACGATCCCTGCATCGTCCCCCGGGCTCTGCCCGCCTTGGAGGCGGCCCTGGCCGTGGGGCTCCTGGACCTGATGGTGGAGGGCGGCAAACTATGAACGATCTGACCGGCGATTATAAGGACAGAAAGAAAAACAGCCTGGACGGCGCCATATACGGGGACGGCCAGGGAGGCGGCGACGGGCTGGACAATCAAAAGGCGGCCGCCTCCGACGCCCTGACCCAGGTGCGGCGGGAGATCAACCAGATCGATCAGGCGTTGGCCCCCCTGCTGGCCCGGCGGATGGACTGCTCGGCCCGGGTGGCCGACATCAAGTCGGCCGAGGGTATCCCTGTGCTGGATGCCGCCCGGGAGGAGGCGGTGATCGACCAGGCGGCCCGGCGGGGGGCGCCCTACGGCCCCTATGTGGCCGGGGTTTATCGCTCCCTGATGGGGGTGAGCCGGGAATTGCAGCGGGACAGGCTGCGGCGGGTCTCCCCCCTGGCCAAACGCATTCTAGGGGCGGCCGATACGGTTTCCACCGATCAGGCGGCGGCCGCCGTCACCGGCACGGTGGCCTGCTACGGCACCGACGGCGCCTTCTCCAGCCGGACGGCGGGGCGCCTGTATCCCAACGCTCCCCTATTATACTGTGATAAATTCGCCGACGTTTTCAAGGCCGTGGAAGAGGGACGGGCGGTGCGGGGCATCACACCGGTGGAGAATTCCACCGCCGGCTCGGTGACCGAGGTCTATGACCTGATCTTGCAATACCGGCACTATATCACGGCCGGGGTGAGCATGCGGATCCGGCAGAACCTGCTGGCCTGTCCGGGAGCCGACCTTTCCACCATTCGGACGGTCTATTCCCACCCCCAGGCCCTGGCCCAATCCGAGGCCTTCCTAAAGGCCCACGGCTACACCGCCGTCACCTATGCCAGCACGGCGGCTGCGGCCAGAATGGTGGGCGAAAGGCAGGATCCCTCCATCGCGGCCGTGGGCTCGGCCGAAGCGGCCGCCCTTTACGGGTTAGAGGTTTTACAGGCGGATATCCAGGCCAATCCCCACAACGCCACCCGGTTCATCGCCATTTCCAAGGAGCTGCGGATCGCACCCGACGCCAACAAGGTCAGCCTGGTCTTTTCCCTGCCCCACGTCACCGGCTCCCTCCACCGGCTGCTGGGCCACTTCGCGGCCAGAGGGCTGAATCTGACCAAGCTGGAATCCCGCGCCGCCGCGGCCGGCGGGTTTCAATACCTCTTTTATGTGGACTTTGCCATGGGCAAGGGCAACGACGATATGGTCCATCTGCTCACCGCATTGGAGGATGAGACCGAGGATCTAGCCTTTTTGGGCAATTATAAAGAGATATCCATGGGAGGGTAAGCCATACACGCAAAAAGGCGCCGATGAAGGGAGACGCTTCGTAAGGAAGCGGTCTCCCTTTGGCTTTTGCGATCAATCAGAATGATGGTCTGCGCAGAAAAATCAACCCTATTGAAATTTAGCCACGGCTTTAAACGATTTGTTACAGCTGGGTGATATGATATAATTACTATAATGGTAAATTGCCTTTGTAAAGGCTTAGAACAAAGACGGCAAAGACGATAAAACACCCCTTGGAGCAGCCAGAACCCAAAACCTTTGCAGGAACGAAATGGAACCGAAAAGAGCCTATTTCATATTTTTGCTACGGCCATATCCCAAAAGCATGGTCAGCATGGATGGAATATCTGCATTTGCCTGCCAAAAACCGCAAATGATCCCACGAGCACAGGGCAGGTATTTGGTCGTCTGCGGATGAAGCAAATGTAAAACTTAAACGGGATTCAAATCGCGCGCTTAATTGTCGTTGGGAGGGATAGGAAATGATTGGATTAAAACGAGGAACTGTTAAACTGTATGAACACGAAAAAGAATGGGAAACGGAGGCCCAGAATACCATTTCTCGTTTAAAGAAGATACTGGGCAATGTCATTAAAGATATACAGCACGTAGGAAGCACATCCATACTGTCGATAAAAGCCAAGCCGATTATTGATATTGCGCTTGCAGTTGATGATTTTCAGGATATTCTCGCTTTTCAAAAGGATTTAGAAGACCAAGGCTTTTATCTTAGGTCAAAGCCAGATTTTGGGGACCAGTTGCTATTTGCGTCGGGTAGCTTTTATGAAGGCACGGGTGATTTGCAAACTCATTTTATCCATGTTGTCCTTACAAATAGTATGGATTGGATAAATTACATAAACTTCAGAGACTATCTGAACAACACACCTTCGGTTGCAAAAGCGTATGAAGAGCTAAAGGTATCCCTTGCCCTGCAAGCTCCCATTGATAATGGTAGAGAAAAGTATCTCAGGGGAAAACACGATTTTATCGTTTATACTTTGAGAAAAGCACTTGTAAAATCCTATCTTGGAAAAATAGTAAATATTAAAATAGACAGACCTATGGGAAGCATGCACCCGAAACACCCCGACCTCATCTATCCTATCAATTACGGGTACATGCCGCATGTATTGGGCGGTGATGGGGAAGAACTGGATGTGTATTTGCTTGGCGTAGATGTTCCGGTGGAAGAATACACGGCTCGTATTATCGGAATCGTTCATCGCCATAACGATGTGGAAGATAAGCTTGTGGCCGCGCCTACAGGATTAAATTTCGATCAAAAGGAAATTTTAAAAGCGGTCCATTTTCAGGAACAGTTTTATGAAAGCGAAATCGAGACATACAACTAGTGGATCAGAGACGGAAATCGCTATTTTATAAAATTTGCCGGTGCACTCTTATGTGAATGGCGATATCGCTTCCCTCGGTGTAGCGAGCGTCGGATTTTGACACCAAAATCCCGCTCATTATAGAAATGTAAACTGCCTAAAAAGTTTGGGGCGCCCTCCTTAACGGATGGCGCCCCATCGGCTTCTTTTATATACCGCCGCCAAGCGGCCATAAGAACGGTTCCGGACGGCATGCCCCACACGTTATGCAAGCGGGCCCGCCGGGAGACAGTTAGGCCGGCGCACGTTACCGCCCGGCCGCGGTGTAAAAGGGCTGGGTCGACCGGGACACCCGCTCCCCCAGCTCGGAAAGGGCGGGGGCGATACGCAGGTTGACGCCGTTCAGGTAGGGCGCGGCAGCCTTGGCCGCGCCGTCGGCCACCGCCCTGTCAAAGCTTCCGTTGCAGCTGAGGACCAGAAGATAGCTCCGCTCCCCCTCCTTTTCCATCATCCGGAGGTAGGCGGCGCGAACGCCGGGCTGGGTCCTAAAATACCTGCCCAGGGCCTGCTCCAAGGCCTCGGCCTTTTCGGGCGCCTCCAGCCGGACCGTAGTCCCCACCTCCAGTCTTTCCTCCCGGCCCGCGACCTTCATGGAATCCTTGATGCCCTTGAGGCGGCCTATTTCCTCCCGGGTGAGCATATAGCTGTCCCCAAAGGCGTCGATGACCACGCCGGACACGGCCGGATCCTTATCCAGCAGCTCCACATAATCGTCAAATTGGGCCACCGCCATATTCTGGCCTTGGTGGGCCCGCCATTTTTCCCATTCCTGCCGGTTGGTAAAGGCGGGAAAATAATGCTTTCCGTCCCCGCCGGTGAGCAGGGCAACGCGGGCTGTGGCATCCGGCGGAACGACCAGCCGGCCTTCCTTATTGCGCGCGGCGGGCTTGGACAGCATCACCGGCAGGATGAATCGGGTCCGCAGGGCCAGCTCCTGCAACAGGCGTCCCTGGTTTTCCGGGCTGGCCTCCTGGCGCAGGCGGCGCATGGCTTCCCCAAAGGCGGGATTTTCCACGGTCTCGTCACTGAAATACATATGGTTTCTCTCCTATTATCATTTTTACAAGGGGTGCAAAGCTCTTCTATTGTAGCACAACCGGGGTGGATTGGCAATCAGATTATCCCCAAAACAACCGGAACCGGCGAGCTGTATAGGACGGGATGGACCGGGCGCGCCCCCCAAAAAGGGCGGCCGGGCGGTACGGCGCGGATGGCCGGAACACCCCTAAAACAGGCGGCGTAAAGGAGCCCGGAAAGGCGATAGGAAGGCCGGCGCCCTCTAGGCGCCGGCCTTCCTATGTGGCTTTAGCGGCAGGAAAACGCCCCGACTGTCAGCCGACAGCCGGGGCGTTCTTCTGTTTTTACTACATATTCAGGGCAATCACGTTAGCCACGATTACCAGAACAAAAAAGGCGATGGCGAAATACTTGGTCCAGCGGGCCAGGGACGCATCCACCGTGCGGGCCTTGTTCTTGGACAGGAAGGTATCCGCGCCGCCGGAGATGGCGCCGGTTATACCGGCACGGCGGCCCTGCTGCAACAGCACCACCGCGATGATCACAATGGACAAAACCAGGATCAGCGCGCCTACAATAATTTCTGCAACAACCATTGAGCTTTTGTCACCTCCGTACCCGGTACTGCCGGATATTCCACTGGACAGGCCAGCTAATTTTTCATTACCAGATTACTATATCATATATTCAGAAAAATTGCAAGGGCCAACCTACGGGAACATGGACAAATTACCGCCTCATACGTCGCGCCTCCACGCTTTACACGGGATGGACCTTGTTTTCTATATCGGCGTGGGCGGCGTCCACCTTATACTTCTTATTATCCCGCTGCTCGAAGAACTTGACGGCCACCTGGCCGAACTGGGCGTAGGACAGCACGTCTTCCTCCTGCTGGGTCCAGGGCGCGCACTCCTTCTTCAGCTTTTCCAGCTCGGGCTCCAGAAGATCGGCCGGCCGGCAGTCAATGGGCGCCTCATCCCCGATGATCTTCTTACGGAAATCCGGGTCGATGGCGATGGGCGTCCGGCCGTACTCTCCCCGGACAATGCCCTTGAATTCCTTGGTCACCATCTTATACCGTTCGCCGGTGATGACGTTGAATACCGCCTGGGTGCCCACGATCTGGGACGAGGGGGTCACCAAGGGCGGATAGCCGCAATCGGCCCGCACCCGCGGGACCTCGGCCAGCACTTCCGGCAGCTGATCCTCCTTGCCCGCCTGCTTGAGCTGGCTGACCAGGTTGGACAGCATGCCGCCCGGCACCTGATACAAAAGGGTCTTGGCGTCCACCTTGAGCATCTTGGGATTTAACAGGCCGCTTTCCAAATACTTCTCCCTGAGGGTATCCACGTACTTGGCAATGTCGGCCAGGGCCTCCAGGTTCAGCCCGGTATCGTATTCGGTACCCTTCAAAGCGGCCACCATCGACTCGGTGGCCGGATGGGAGGTGCCCAGGGCCAGGGGAGACATGGCGGTATCGATAACGTCTGCGCCGGCCTCCACGGCCTTCATCATGACCATAGAGGCAAGGCCGGAGGTATAATGGCTATGGACCTGCACCGGCACCTTGCCGGCTTCCTTTACCGTTTTGACCAGGTCGCCCACACTGTAGGGCGTGAGCAGGCCGGCCATATCCTTGATACAGATGGAATCCGCGCCCGCGTCGGCCAACTGCTTTGCGTATTTGGCGTAATACTCCAAATCAAAGACCGGGCCGGTGGTGTAGGAGATGGCGGCCTGCATGTGGGCGCCCTCCTTCTTGCAGGCCTTGATAGCGGTCTCTAGATTGCGGATGTCGTTGAGCGCGTCGAAAATCCGCAGGATATCGATGCCGTTGGCCACCGATTTCTGCACGAAATACTCCACCACATCATCCGCATAGTGCCGGTAGCCCAGCATGTTCTGGCCCCGGAAGAGCATTTGCAGCTTGGTGTTGGGGCAGGCCTTGCGAATGGTCCGCAGCCGGTCCCACGGGTCCTCGTCCAGGAACCGGAGACAGGCGTCAAAGGTCGCGCCGCCCCAGCACTCCAGAGAGTGGAAGCCGATTTTATCCAGCGGCTCCAGCATGGGCAGCATATCCTCGATGGGCATGCGGGTGGCGATCAGGGACTGATGGGCGTCCCGCAGCACCGTTTCGGTTATTCCTACTCGCGCCATTTGGCAGCACCTCTTTTTTCTATCTATATTCCATCTATTTTCCATGCGCGCCCTATTGCGGGCCCTGTGGGTTATGGCCGCGCATTCCCGGATATAGCCGCCGGGCCTTCCGCCCCCGTATCCACAGCTACCCGCGTCCGGGAGCGGGCACGGCCAAATCAAAAGGAACCCTGCTCGAACGGTATAGTTACCGAGCCAACAAAGGGAACCCCACCACCCAGGCACAGAACGACTGGGAGCGGGCACGGCCAAACCAAAGGGAACCCTGCCCGAACGGTATAGTTACCGAGCCAACAAAGGGAACCCCACCACCCAGGCACAGAACGACTGGGAGCGGGCACGGCCCGCCGCTGCTATTGCAGTGTCAGCATGGTCTGGCCGGACTCCACGGCCTCGCCCTTGGCCACCAGCACCGCGGCTACGGTGCCGTCATGGGGCGCCATGATCTCGTTTTCCATCTTCATAGCCTCCAGTACCACCAGCACGTCGCCCTTCTTGACGGCCTGGCCGGCAGTCACGCTCACCGACATCACCGTGCCCGGCATAGGGGCTGCAATGGCTTCGCCCTCGCCCGCCGGAGCCGCCGGGTCTTTTGCGGGCGCAGCAGCCGCAGCCGGAGCCGCCGGCGCAGAGGCGGCAGCGGGGGCCACAGACGCGCCTACCTCCTCCACCTGCACGTCATAGGTCTTGCCGTTTACGGTCACTTTCAGTTGTTTCATTTCCGTTTACCTCCTGTTTGACGCGCCGGGTGCCGACGCGGTATATTGTTATCATCGATCTTGCGACCAGCCTTCCCCCGAGACGGTCATTTTCCAGGGCAGCCTGGCTCGGCGCTTCTATGTCACGCCTCGCACGCGCTGCTGGTGGCGAAAGAATCCATTACGCTCCAGAATCGTCACGCGGCGTTGCCGCCGCTACCAACGATTCCTGCGCTCTAAGGATTATTTCGCCGCAGCGCGGCTCGGCGCTTCTAGTCTTATAAGGGCATGTTGGAATGCTTTTTATCCATGGTGGAAACCCGTTTGCCCGAAAGCATATCCAAAGCATTCACAATCCGCTGATAGGTTTCGGCCGGCTCAATCACATCGTCGATGTGCCCCTTTGCCGCGGCCTCAAAGGGGGACGCCGCATCAGCCGCATACGCGGCGGCCAGGTCCTCCCGCTTCTCGCCGGCAAGGATTCGATCCTTGTAAAGCACCGAAACGGCGGTCAGCGGCTCCAATGCCGAAACAGTCGCGTCGGGCCAGGCATAGACCACATCGGTCCCCGACGCGCGGCCGGCCAAGGCGATATAGGCCGGACCATAGGCCTTGCCGGTGATCACCGCGATCTTTTGGGTGGTTGCCTCGGCATACGCATGGGTAAGCAGGGCCGCCTCTTTCACGCTTCCCGAAAGTTCGCTCTCCTTATCGGCCACAAAGCCAGCGGTGTCCACAAAGGTTATAACCGGTATAGAAAAAGCGTCGCACATACGGACAAACCGGGCGATCTTGGTCGCCGCGGCCGCATCCAGCCGGCCCTCGTTCTCCCCGTCGCAGGCGACCACGCCCACGGGATTGCCGGTGACACGGCAGAGGGCGGTATGCGCGGCCGAGCCGTAGGCGGCGGACAGCTCCAACAGGCTGCCGGCGTCGGCCACGGCCTCCAGCACGGTCAATTGGCGGTCCCCCGCCTTGAGGGTCGCGGCGTCCACTGCGGGAGCCACAGGATCGGCCATGGGGCCCACCGACAGATTGTTGCCGGGCAGCAGGCTCAAAAGCTCCCGGACCGTCTCCAGGGCGCCCGCCTCATCCTCGGCCACTACATGGGCCGTACCGGCGGCAGCGGCAGCGGCGGCCGACCCCACCCTGCCGGACTTATCCCCCGCAATGGCGGGAGAAACACAGTAAAACACCGCGTCCTTGGACATAACGGTCACATCCGCAAGGCTGGCCAGCAGGGCCGACGTACCGATACAGGCCCCCAGCACCACCGATATCTGCGGCACCACCCCGGAAAGGCGGTTGGCCTTCCTAATCAGCTCCCCATAGGCGGCCAGCGCGTCGGTCCCCTCGTCCAGATGGGCGCCGTTGGAATCATAAACGCCCACTACCGGAAGACCGTTCTCGGCGGCCAGGTCGTACACGCGGGCGATCTTGCCCGCCTGCACCCGGCCCATGGCCCCCGAAGCCACGCTCACATCCTGGGAAAAGGCATAGGCCGGGGCGCCGGCGATGCTGCCGTACGCCGTGATGACCTCGCCGGGCGTCTCCCCATTTTTGGCGAACCGATCCAGCTCGGTGAAACTGCCCTCGTCAAACAGACCAGCCAGCCGCTTGCGGGCGGCGCTATCCGCCAACGCACCCTTTTCGGCCGCCAGTCTCGCAAGACCGTTTGCAACGCTCATCTCATGTTCCTCCATCCTATTTGGATATTTCCCGCATACGCGGCGACCGTCCCGCTTTCACCCGGACAAGGGCGGTCGTCCATGATCATTCGCGGCAAGGAGATCGCCCCTATTTCCCCGCGAATACTTACAAAAGAAACCAGTTTATAGTATAACGTATTGACAGAAAAATAACAAGGGCATTCAGCCCTGCCCGCCGCAATTTTGACAGGATGAAAACAATTTGCCGATGTCCAATTCTCTATTCTCGTCATTTTTGATAAATCCCAGCCGGCCCAACAGCCCCACCGGCGCCGTGTCGGTATAATAGGCCGCGAACACCCCTCGAGTCACCGCCACATGCAGCGCCGAACGCAACACCCCGTCGGCCATATAGCTGTCCTCCTCCGGGGTCAGGGCCCGCACCTGCATGGAGCGATGGTCCAGGGTGTACAGGCAATAGCCCAGGCTTTCCTCCCCGTCCCGCGCCTCCACGGCCCCGCTGTTTTCCTCCATTAGCAAGCCGGACGCGGCATACAGGGCGGTCAACCGCTCCCGGTCCTCCACTGGCAATACGGTGATCATTCCCGTTCCTCCTTTTTGGGAACCGAAACGTTTTGCAGGCGCTTCAGCTCCTTCTCATTTAATTCCCGCCATTTCCCCACCGGAAGCATGCCCAGCTTCACGCCGGCCACTTCGGTGCGCTTCAGGCGGATCACGGTCAATCCAGCCGACTCGCACATGCGGCGGATCTGCCGGTTGCGCCCCTCGTACAGCACAATTCGCAGAACCGTGCGGTTTTCGTCCTTCGCTAGGATATCCATCTCGCAGGGATTGGTCCGGCGGCCGTCCAGTTCCACCCCGGCGGACAGCCTGGCCAACAGCTCCTCGGTGACCTCTCCCCGGACGCTCACCCTGTACACCTTGGCCACATGTCGGGAGGGGTGGGTGAGGAGGTTGATGAATTCCCCGTCGTTGGTCATGAGCAGCAGCCCCTCGGAATCCTTATCCAGCCGTCCCACCGGCAGCAGCCGCTGTCCCGCGTCGGCCACCAGGTCGGCCACGCACTTCCGGTCCTGCTCGTCGCGCATGGTGGTCACGTAGCCCCGGGGCTTATGGAGCATGATGTACATCTTCTCGGTCTGGGCGACCACCCGTCTGCCCGCCACCACCACCTTGTCCCGCTTGGGATCCACTTTGTCCCCCAATCGGGCCGGGCGGCCGTTGACCTTCACCCGTCCCGCCGCGATCAGTTCCTCCGCCCCCCGGCGGGAGGTCACGCCGCTCTGGGAGAGAAATTTCTGTAGTCTTATGCGATTATCCTTCATTTTGGTTTCATCCTGTTCGGTTCTATTTTTTTGCCAACCTCGTCGGCATGGGAAATCCCTCCGGCCGGCATGACGCGGCTGGTTTTCCCAGCAGCGGCCGCCGCGCCTCAGGGCCGTTCCTCGGGGGTGCTGTCGGGTCACCGGGCTTCCCTCTTCGCCCGGGCCGCCTGCGTCCGGCTGCGGGCACTGCCCTTTGAGGCTTAAAGCCATTCCCCGGGGG
The DNA here is from genome assembly GCA_019417145.1 of Clostridiales bacterium. Lineage (GTDB taxonomy): Bacteria > Bacillota > Clostridia > Oscillospirales > Acutalibacteraceae > Howiella. The sequence goes on along the minus strand of DXVY01000021.1, from coordinate 5,681 downwards.
TGCTGTCGGGCCACCGGGCTTCCCTCTTCGCCCAGGCCGCCTGCGTCCGGCTGCGGGCACTGCCCTTTGAGGCTTAAAGCCGTTCCCCGGGGGTTGCTGTCGGGTCACCGGGCTTCCCTCTTCGCCCGGGCCGCCTGCGTCCGGTTGCGGGCACTGCCCTTTGAGGCTTAAAGCCGTTCCCCGGGGGTGCTGTCGGGTCACCGGGCTCCCCTCTTCGCCCGGGCCGCCTGCGTCCGGTTGCGGGCACCGCCCGCGCATATCGGGGAAAGGCGGTGAATAGATATAAATGGAATAAGCTGACTATAAAAGGGGATGGACACATGAGAAACAAGCACCGGGGACGGCCCCTGCTTTCCCGTCTCCCGGCCCTCCTGGCCGCTTGCCTGATGACTATAGGCGGAACAGCCGCCGGCCTGTCCGCCATAGGCGCGTTGCCCGGCGAACCGACCGTTACGGCCGCCGCGCCTAAAAAAGCGGTGCTCGCTGAGGGAACGGCGGCTGCCGCGCCCTCGGTCTCAGCCAAGTCCGCCATCCTTATTCACGCGGATTCCGGGCAGATCCTGCTGGAGAAAAACGCCTATGAGCGTCTTCCCATGGCCAGCACCACCAAGATCATGACCGCCCTGCTGCTGGCCGAGCGGGGAAATCTGGAAGAGACCCTGGTGACCACAAGGGAAATGGTCACAGTGGAGGGCTCATCCATGGGCCTGCGGGCCGGGGACACGGTCTCCTATCACGACCTGCTCTACGGCATGCTGTTGGCCTCGGGCAACGACGCGGCCAATACCACCGCCATCGCCCTGGGCGGCAGCCTGCAGGGCTTTGCCGACCTGATGAATCAAAAGGCCGCCGCGCTGGGCCTTACCTCTACCCATTTCGTCACCCCCTCCGGGCTGGACGATCCGGAGCACTACACCACGGCCTATGACCTGGCCCGTCTGGCGGCCTACGCTATGGAAAATGAGGATTTTAAAAACGCGGCCTCCAGCAAGACGGCCACCCTCTGCTACGGCAATCCGCCCTACAAACGGACCCTTTCCAATCACAACAAGCTCCTGTCCCGCTGCGAGGGCGTCATCGGCGTCAAGACCGGCTTTACCAAAAAATCCGGCCGATGCCTGGTCTCCTGCGCCGAACGGGAGGGCGGTCGCCTGATCGCCGTCACCCTTAACGCGCCCGACGACTGGAACGACCACGAGGCTATGTACGACTACGGCTTCTCCCTGCTGGAAACCGTGGAGCTGGACACCTCCCTGCCCACCGACAGCCTGCCCGTGGTGGGCGGCGACGCCGACAGGGTATCCCTCCAGGTCTTCCCCCAAAGCCTCTGCCTGCTCAAGGGCGAGGCCCAGAAAATCCAGCGACAGATCTACCTGCCGGAATTCCTGTATACCCCTGTGGAGGCCGGCCAGGTGGTAGGTCGCATCGAGTACACTCTGGACGGGGAAAAGCTGGCCGAGGCCCAGATACGGGCGGCCGGCCAGGTCTCCCCCCTTCCTGTGGACCCCGCCCACCAGCGGGAGGAGGTTCTCTACTGGTTCCGCCGGCTGATCGGCTGGTCCATCTTTTGACCCCCTCTCAGACGCTTCCGCCCCGCCTGCCTTCAAAGCCGGCGGGGCGGCTTTTTGCGCCGGGCTCCAGGGCCGTCCGGTGAAGACGAGAGAAAAGAGGCCCCATAGGGGGACGGGCGGGAGAAAAAAAGCCCCAAAGGGGACTGCCAAAAAGGAAAAACCGCCGCATAGCGCGGGACCTTCGACGGGCAAGGCGCCCATGGGAAAAGGCGGGCCGCCGACGATAGGCCCGGACGGCGGCCGGTATGCGTGCACGCGCGGAAAGAGGCGAACAAAAAGGCAAGGGGGCGGGCAAAAAAGCCAGCCGCCCCCTGCCGACGGGACATAAGCTATATCCCTGCCGGCTGCCCGGCCCTCTCCCCGCGCACAACCGCCGGCGATAGGCGTCCGCAGCTGCGGGCCGGTTTTACAGCTGGTCCGGGTCGGCGGGCTCTTCCCCTTGTCCCTTATCCTTCTTGAAAAGCCCCACAATCTTATCAAACAGCTCGGGCACCAGGGCCACGGCCTTATCCGCGGCCGAAGCATCCTTGGATATTTGCAGCAGCCGCACGTCTCCATTCTGCACGGCCAGGAAGGCGATGGGCGTGATGGATACCCCGGCCCCTCCCCCGCCGCCAAAGAGCTTATGCGGGCTTTTGGTAGGCAGGTCGGTGCCGCCGGTGGCAAGGCCGAAGGATATCTTGGACACCGGGATCAGGGTCACCCCGCCGGTGACGATGGGATCGCCTATGATGGTATCTGCGTCGGCCATAGCCCTAAGCTTTTCCATGGTCACATTCATGATCCCCTGGATATTGTTTTCTTCTGTCATTTTCCTGCACCTTCCTTAATGCTGTTTTGTATGCCATTTTCCGCCGGCCGGGCCGACTTCCATTTTATATAATCCATTGCGCCCAGCCAGACAAACCAAAGGGCGAATATCGGTCGCAGCCGCAGCCGCACCCGCAACCGGGCCGACCATTGGCCGCCGTCGAAATCCGGACGGATATCCGCCCGGAAGCGGCCCACCCGCACCGCGCTCCACACGGCCCCTATCAGCGGGTAGACAAGGGCGCAGACCCCGCCGTATTCCACCGCGGTGGCCGCCGCGTCCTCCCCCGCCACGGTGAGCTCCAGCTCCAGGGGATCGGCCTTCACATGGGACAACAGGCGGCCAAAGCGGGATAGCACCGCCCGCATCAGCCCGCAGACCTCGCCCACAGCGGCCGCTATGCCCCGTTCCTCTACCAGTTGCCGGAAGGGATCGGGCTTCTTTTCCTTCCTTACGCTTTCCTTAGCCTGCCCCCTTTTGGTCTTCTTTTTCCCCTTATCCTTTTTTTTCGGATATAGGGTCCAGCGAAAAAACAGCCAGCCAAGGGTTACGGACAGCCCGGTATCATACCGTATGGCCAGGGAAACCCGGCCCAACAGCAGGAGAATCAGCAGCGCCAGCACCCCGGCGGCGATGGCCAGTCCAGGCATGTCCCTTCCCTCCCTTTCGGCGTGTTCATCATAGAATATTGACGGCTGTGCGGGGGATTTATGCATAGCCCGCCGGGTTGTTTATCGGTCGGCCGATTCCTGAGGCCCAACGGGTCCCGCTTCGGCCGCCTCCCCCGCCTCCTGCGCGCCGGCCGCCGGCCGGTCCGAAGGATTTCCCCCCTCGGCTGCGTCATGGGGCTCCGCCGGCTCTCCGGCTGCTGCCGCAGTCTCCTCGACTCGGTTCTTATCCGCCTGGTCCGCCGGCGACGGGGGTTCCGGCGCGGCCGATTCCCCCGGGGGCTCCAGCATGGACGCCGGCGCGCCCTTGCTCATATCCTCCGGCAGGGGCGGCAGCTCCTCCAAGGAGCTGAGGCCAAAGCTGCGCAGAAACACCGGCGTGGTCCCGTACAAAAGCGGACGCCCGGGCAGCTCCAACCGGCCCCGCTCCTCAATCAGCCCCTTCTCGCAAAGGGTGCCCACCACGCCTGCGCAGTCCACCCCCCGGACCTGCTCCACAAAGGCCCTGGTCACCGGTTGGTTATAGGCGATTACGGCCAGCACCTCCAGGGCGGCCTGGGATAAGGGGGCGTTGCGCTTGATTTCAAAGGCCCTTTTGACATACGCCGCACAGGCGCTTCTTGTGCAGAACTGCCAACAGTCGTCCAGCCGCACCAGCTCTATGCCGCTGTCCCGGCGATCGTACCGCTCCTGCACGGCCAGCAGCAGCTTCTCCGTATCCTCGCGGGACAGCTCCAGCGCCTCGCTGACACGGTCCAGCCGGATGGGGTCCCCGCTGGCGAAAACCACGGCCTCGCAGGCGGCCAGATACTGATCAAACTTCATGCTTCTTTCCCTCCCGGACGCTACATACCTGCGCGCCGTCTCCGTCGCCCTCCACGCGGATACGGCGGGCCTTCACCAGTTCCAGCACCGCCAGAAAGGTGGCCACCGCCTCCGACCGGCTCCTGGACGAGGCAAACAGGCCGGACAGCCGCTGTTTTCCTCCCCGGAAGACCGTACGCAGCACATATACAATGCGGGAGGAAACCGATACAATCTTCCTGGCCACGATGCCCGTAAAGGCGGTCGCCGGCGGGGGCAGACGGCGCTGACCCCGCCCCACGGCGTTCATATATCCCTCCAGCAGCCTGTCCGCCGGCATACGGCCGGTATAGGTCTTGTCCGGCTCCACCGGCTCGGGATACCGCACAAAACGGCCGAAACCCTCGGTCATCCCGGACAGCTTTTCCGCCATCTGCCGGCAGGTCTGGTATTCCAGCAGCTCGGCCGTAAGCTCCTGCTTCAGCTCCTCCGCCTCCTCGTGTTTGGGAAGCAGGCTCACCGTTTTCAGGTAGACCAGCCGCGCCGCCATTTCCAGAAATTCGCTGGCGATATCCAGGTCCACGGCCTGCATACGCTGGATCTGCGCCACGTACTGGTCGCACAGCGCGGCAAGGGGCACGTCGTAGATATTGAATTTATGTTTGGAGATAAGCTGGAGCAGCAGGTCCAGAGGGCCCTCGAATCCCTCCAGCTTATATGAAAGCGCTTCCATGGCTCCCCTCCTCGTCCTTTCCCGTTCTCCTTACCGCAGCCCCGCCAGCAGCCGGAAGGGCAGGGCCGCCAGGCCGTTCAGCCCGTCCCATGCCCAACTGGTCAATATGCTCAGAGGCCCGCTGAGAAAACCGAAAAAGAGCAGGGCGAACAGCGCGATCATAATCAGCTGCTCATACTGCATGATCTTATAGTAAATTTGGTCGGGCAGCACGGCCGTCAATACCCTGGAGCCGTCCAACGGCGGTATGGGGATCAGGTTGAAAACGGCCAGACTGATATTGATGGAGGCCAGAAACCCGAAGATATTCAGAATCAGCAGCCCCCACCTGCTGATATAGGCCAACGGCCAGAAAAAGGCTATGGCATTGAAGACCAGCAGGCTCAAAAAAGCCACAATCAGGTTGGACAGGGGCCCGGCTATGGCGGTTATGGCCATGCCGGCCTTGGGGTTCCTGAAATTCCGGGCGTTGACCGGCACGGGCTTGGCCCACCCAAAGCCCACCAGCAGGATCAGCAGGGAGCCGATATAGTCGATATGGGCAAAGGGGTTCAGGGTCAGCCGCCCCTGGTATCGGGGGGTGGGGTCGCCCAGCTTGACCGCCGTGCGGGCGTGGGCGTACTCATGAATGGGCAGGGTCAGAAAAATGACCAGCGCGGCCGAGAGAATATAAGCGATGATGTCGCTGATATGAAAGCCGTTGGACAGGACCTGCTGCAGCATATACCGTTCCTCCTATTTTTGGGGTTGTAGGCAAAAAGCCGTACAAAACAGCCATTTTATCTATTATACACGCTGCCGGCAAAAATTACAACCGGGCGCTGGCGGCCGAAGCCGGCGCAACCGGTTTCGGCGGGGAACCCGCTTCGGTCCGACAGGCGGCCGCGGGCCCGCCCATACGCCCCCGCGCCGATCGCCTTATTTGCCCTCGTCCGACAATATGCGCGCACACCCCAAAAAGTGTTTTTTCAGCGCCGCAAAGCTCTCGGCGCTGACCGCATGCTCCATATGACAGGCGTCCCGCAGGGCGGTCTGCCGATCTACGCCCAGGCGGGTCAGCACATCCGCAAACAACAGGTGCCGCTCATACATGT
>DXVY01000209.1 GCA_019417145.1 Clostridiales bacterium | reverse complement strand
CAGCGTCAGATGTGTATAAGAGACAGGTAGAGATCGGCGGGCCTTGTTTCCCCTGTCTCCCCGATTGCACAGCGGATGCCGTTGGCATAAAAATAGGGAAGCATCGCCCTTATGTAGTTCTCGATACAATCCGGTTCGCAGGCCTCCATACGGGGTATGAAAACCAAGGGCGCCTTTTCACAACGGGATGTATCTGTATTGGACGGGGACTCTGCTGACATAATGGTCACTCCTAGGTTGGCATCTGGCGTTCTTTATTACCAATATATGCACAGCATCCTCGGGATGGTACGACACAGAAAACCGCCCCGCGGCCAACGACCGGGGGCGGTTTGGGGTACAGAAAAGCTATAAAAAGGATCGGTATGCGGGATATTAGCCCTGGCGGGCCAGGATCTTACAGATTTCCATTACGTCAGCGATGGTGATCTCTCCGTCGCCGTCCAGGTCCCCACGGGCGATCTCGTCATCCGTGGGATCGGTGCCCGCCGACTCTCTGGCCATGACCTTGCAGGCCTCCATCACGTCGGCGATGGTCACTTCCTCATCCTTATCCAGGTCGCCCGGCACGATAACCGGATCGGGCTCATCCACATTGACGGTCACCGTGACCTGATCCTCGGCGGAATCTCTTCCCTCAACGGCAGCCTTTACCGTAAGGGAAGCGCTGGTCTCATCCGCAGCCACGGTCAGCTTGCCGTCAGAGGAAATGGCCGTATCGGCGGAATTGGCGCCCTCCACGGACCACACAATTTCCTCATTACCGCTGGCTTCGGTGCCCGATACCTCCGCCGTCATCTCCAGCGTATCGCCGGGATCAACCACCGCGTCGCGGGGACGAATGGTTACGTCCATGGCCGGCTGCACCCGTTCCAGCTCAAACCAGTTGATATTGAAGCCGCCCTGTACGAAATCCAGACGCAGCTCGCTCTTGCCGGCGGGCAAGGTAATGGTGATTTCTCCCGTATCATCCCAGATCTGCCAGTCTCCGCAGTTGGGGAACCCGGTCAGGTTGCCCAGAGTCTGACCGTCGATGGAGAACTGGATGTTGCCGCCGCCGCTGTCGCTGGCCACGCGGGCCCGCATCTTGTACTGGCCGGCCTTTTCCACATCGATTCGGTAGGTCAGATAACGGCCCTCAAAGGTGTCGGTGGGATTGTAGCCGCCGTCCACATCTTTACAAGGCTCCATGCCGATGTTGATATCGCGTTCGGCCCATTCCACCGCCTTGATGCGGGTGGTTTCGGTGGCGGAAACTGTGTGATACTCAGGATCAGTGATCTCCCGATCCACAGCGTTGGTCTTGGCGATCATCTCCAGGATGCGGGTAACGTTCCGCTCCATGATATCCCGGCTGACCATGCCGGCCTTGACCGCATTGAGCAGATGGGGCGGATTTTCCGGCGTGCCCATCTTGACGTCGTTGCCGGCAATGGCTTCCCGGGCGGCGGTGCTGTCGTTCCACCAGTCGCTCATGACCATTCCTTCAAAGCCCCATTCATCCCGCAGGATGTTGGTCAGCAGGTCCACGCTTTCACTGGTCTCCACGCCGTTGATCAGGTTGTAGGAGGACATGATGGTCCAGGGATCGGCTTCCTTGACACAGATCTCAAAGCCCTTGAGATAAATCTCCCGCAGGGCGCGCTCGGAAACCCGGCTGTCCTGGTAACCCCGCTCATTCTCCCGGTTGTTGGCGGCAAAGTGCTTGACGGCCACCGCCACCTTCTCCGACTGCACGCCCTTGGTCAAAGCGGCGGCCATTTTACCGGAAATCAGGGGATCCTCCGAATAATACTCAAAGTTCCGTCCGCAAAGGGGATTGCGATGGATATTCATAGCGGGAGACAGCCAGATATCGGCGCCGTTCTGCTTGGCCTCCACCGCTATCGCCTTACCCACCTTCTCCAGGATCTCCGGATCCCAGGTACAGGCCAGCAGGGTCGCCACCGGGAAAGCGGTACAGCTTTCAGTCAGACGTACACCGGCAGGACCGTCGGTGGTCTCCGCGCCGGGAATGCCGTACTCCGGCAGGTAGCCGATCAGACCGGTACCGCCGGGGATGGCAGCCTTATGGCCGCCGGACAGGAACACCAGGTCCTCATCCGAAAGCTGATCCACGAAAGCATCCATCAGGGAAGGATCTTCAATCACGTCGGCAAACATGATGACGTCTGCATCCGCAGCCACAGCGGCGGTGTCGGCAGCGGCGGCCACCGGCTGTACAGAGGCCTTGGCAGATACGGCCTGCACAGAAGCGGTATTCGCGGCGTTTACCGGTGTGAGGGCAAAGGAATTGATATTGCCCATATTCTTGCCGTCGTTAACCACAATCTGCACAAGGCACTTGCCCTCGGGCAGTTCAATGGTGCCGGCGTCCAAATCGATGAAGTTGAAATATTGGTTGCCCGGTACCTGGGTATCTGCAATGTTCCAGATAAAGTTCTCCTGCTCCACATTGTTGACAAAGCAGGTGGCGGCATCCTGGGCGCCACCCAGGCCGTGTGCGGCGCGAGCCGTAAACCTGTAGGTCCCCGCCTGCTCCACATCAAAAGCGTAGGTGATAAAGAGGCCGCCCGTATGCAGCCATCCCAGGGACTGCCCGCCCATAGCGTCGCCGGCGGTTATATTCTCCACCTGCACGTCGTCCGATTTGTTTGCAAAGCTTTCGGCCTCAAAGGTAAGGCCGGCGGCCGGAAGGGTGGTATACGTAATAGGATCGATTGTGATATCACCTTCGCCGGGCTTGATGGTGATATAGTCCAGCATGCCGCGGAAGGTATCGCCCTGCTTGAACTCAATCCGGATAAAGTTCAAGCCCTGATTCAGTTGGAGGGTGGCATAACCCACCTGCCGGATATTGAACTGGCCGCCGGTAGAGGGCAGCGGGAATTCAATGCCCGTCTGCGGGGCGTTGTTCACATAGAAGGTTACGCCGTCTTCCTGCATGCTGCCCTCGTTGCCGATGCCAAGGGAAATGGCGTAAGGGCCGGCCACAGGCGCGTTGACCGCATAGTCCAACCAACGGTTTCCCGCATCGGAGGATTGCATGTACATGGCGGCAATATGGTTCTCCGGCGTGGGATTGGGGCTGAAATCCAGCGCCACATGGTACTGCTTCTTATAGTAATCCTCCGCCTCGATCTTGACTTCTTCACGGGTGTCCAGCTCGACGGCGTAATCGATAGGCTGCTCCAGTGTCTCATACGCTATCTGCCCGTTATCGTTGATCATCCGCTTTTCCAGGCGGTTGGGGGTCAGCTGCGCGGTCAGCTGCTCCGTCACGGTATCCTCGGCCACCGTATAGGAGCCCCGGATTCCCTTTTGGCCTGCATCCTTAATGGAGTTGCCCACATATACGTTATAGTCGCCGGCCTCCAGTATGTAAGCCGATTTATGGCCGGTCTTGCCGGTGTCGTCGTAGCTTGCCATGTCGTCAATGGCATAGGTCATGGTCACCGTCTCGGTATCGCCCGGCTCCAGCAGGTCGGTCTTCTGGAAGGCGGCCAGCTCTTTGGCCGGATTGCCCAGCTTGCCCTGGGGCGCGCTGTAATAAACCTGCACGACCTCCTTGCCGGCCACATTGCCGGTGTTGGTCACGTCGGCCGTTACCGTGATGTTTTCATCGTCATTGGTAACCTTTACATTGTCAATGTCAAAGGTGGTGTAGGACCTGTCTCTTATACACATCTCCGAGCCC
>DXVY01000208.1 GCA_019417145.1 Clostridiales bacterium | reverse complement strand
AGGCCGGATACCTGTTCGGTATCGCCGGTGAATAATAGATAGTCCCAAAGAGTCGGCACAAACCAGGCGGAAAAAATATCCGATTCGTAATAGCCGTATTCACCGCTTTTGACAGGCTCCGTGTTTTCCGGATAGCATACGCCCCAAATATACCCCTCCGGCGTTTGATGCCGGGCGAACATCCGCAGGCTTTCCAGCATATATCGCGTATCGCTGAAGGCGTAATACACATTGCGTCCGGCCCAATCGAGGTCGCCGCTCCACGGCAGGCGATCCCGTTTAGCCCCGTCGGCAAGAAATGGCCGGGAATAGGTATACTGATAACGAGCGCTGGGGTCGGCGGAAAAATCCTCGCGCAGCAGGAGCCGCTCGCCGCTTGTCACTTCCAACCGGCTGACCATCGCCCACTTTTCGGTGGTTTGATAAAAGCCGATGGTTCCGCGCCGATAGGTGTCGTCCTGCCATTGCAGGATACTCTCTCCGTCTATGAAAACCTCCATACAGGCGCCCTGCAGCACCGTGCAAAATGCATACGTATAGTTGTCGTACAGCGGCTTTTCGAGCTTCTTTTCTCCGGCCGGATAATTGACGCCGTTTTTGCGATAATACCACCGCAGCCAGCCGTCCAGACCCGCCTGAAACACATAGCCATTGTCCGGATCGGCGGCACGGACCATCCAGCCGATGCCCGAATGGCAGTCCGGATTGACGGAAATCTGGCCCTCAAAGGTGAACCGGTAGTTTTCCCAATCACCGCCCTTCCGATAGATTCCCGCCGGGTTGCCTTTCGTCAGCGCGCGCACCAGCAGGGTGTTTTCCAGCACATCCCACGACTGCGCGCTTTCTATGGAGGAAATCTGCACCGTGTATGTACTGGAATACCAAAGCTGATTCAAGTCGGCCCGCGAGCAGAGAAAATGACCGTCATGATCGCTCATATCGGCAGTGTAATAGATATAAAAATCGTCGATTTCCACGTCGCCCGGGGTATCGAGTGTGAAAAGCACAAAGCGCTGCTGGCCCTGGATCAGCGGGAACCGGTATTTTCCCGTGCGGTGGAGGGTATACAGCTCGTACCGGTTGGGGTTGGCGGGCAGAACCGGCAGCTCTACCCCCAGATACTTGCAGCAGCCCCGCAGGAAATCGCCGGTTTCACGATGATCCCTATCCAGCAGATAGGGATACCAATCCGAATAGGCAAGTCTCAATACCGGTTCGCCCTTCTGCGCTTTTACGGATATGACCGGGTATCCGCCGGGGCTGGAGCGTCCGAGATCCAGGATGAGGTACGGTTTGTCTCCGCCTTCTTTATATTGCAGCGTATAGGCTCTCTCCGGCTCGATCCGGACGGTGCCTTCCGTATACTTCACGCTCTGCGCTCTGCACACCCTATCCTTCGGCGTTAACAGATAAGGGGCCGCCTGTTCCATAGTCATTATCATTACCTCGCAAAAATCTATCGGATTTTAACATCAGCCCACAATACCGCTTCGGGCAATACTTTGGACAAAGAATTTTTGGGTGATCAAATACAGGATCACAACCGGGGTGATTAACAGGAAAAATTTGGGGCTCTCCAGTATGGCGGAGGCCAGGGTAGCCCCGGAGCCCATGGAGGTAAACACCATGCCGTAAAGCTGATTGGCCAGGGTGGGTATCTGCGGGTAAAAGATGCTGGAATAGGTCGTATCGTTCCATTGCCACACGAAGGAAAACAGGAAAACCGTGACAAGCATGGGGATGGAACTCGGAAGCATGATTCGGACGAACGTTTTAAACGGTCCGCAGCCGTCTATATACGCCGCTTCCTCCAGAACCAGGGGCATGTTTTTGAAATGCTGGCGAAGCAGGTAGATATATAAGCCGTTTTTAAAGCCCAGGGCCGTTGTGGACAGCAGCAGGAACGGCCAATATGTGTTTATCAGGTCGATCCCGGAAAAAACGCCCGAAAACTGAAAAATATTCAGTATGCCGAAAAAGTGAAACCGTATGTACAAAGGCAGCAAAATGAGCTGCGGCGGTATCACCAGGGTCAACACAGCCATCCCGAACAGCAGCTTGTGACCCCTGAATTTGAACCGAGCAATGCCATAAGCGACCAGGGCACAGGAAGCCAGCTGCAGCAGGCTCTGTACCGTGCAGAACGCTATGGTGCGCAGCAGAGTGATCGGATACTTTACGGAATCCAGCACCAGCCGGTAATTCCGCAGCGTCGGATGCTTGGGAACAAACACCACCGTTGCGTCCACGACGTCCTGTGCGCTTTTGATCGACGTGGAAAACTTAACAATCAGCGGATAAAGAATCATAAAGGATAAGCCGATAATCAATACGGCCCGCAGGACGGACCAGCAGAACGACAGGGCTTTCTGGCGGACCGCTCTGCGGCTCCAGCGCTTTTTTTGGAACACCGAGCCGGCTTTCCTTTTCAGGCTATTCGTCATGTTGCTTCTCCTCTCAGCGGTCCTCATAGTAGACAAATTTGGACAGGACAAAGATGACCAGTCCGACGACTGCGAAAATCAAGGAGAAATAAATCAACCCTTTCGCCGAGCTATAGCCGAATTGATTTTGGCTCAAAGCGGTTTGATACATATCCATAATCACGGTGTTGGTCGAGCCGCCCAGCTGATCCACCACGGTGTATACGCTGTTGACCAGCACGACTGGACTGATCATCGGCAAAGTGATTTTCCAAAAGTTTTCCCAGCCCGTCGCGCCTTCGATGGAGGAGGCTTCATACAAGGAGGGCGAGATGCCCTGCAGGCCGGCCAAGAATATGAGGATTTGGACGCCCGACGACATGGTGATCGTATAGATTTTCCCCACCAGCTCCGATACGAACGAGAACAGCTGCGGCGAAAACGTCGTGCCCAGCAGCTCCATCAGGCCCTTAACCATGCTGGTTTTGTCCTCATTGCCGCTCAGGGAAACCTCGCCAGACACCGCATGGATGGCGTATTTCATCAGCGAGTCGTTGTTGGACACGGCGGCAATCCCGGAGGCCATGATGACCGGCAGGAAGAAAATTGCCCTGGCCAGTCCGCGGCCCCTGAATTTCTGGTTCAGCAGCGTGGCTACGAAAAAGCTGTATAGGACAATCGCCGGAGAGGTCAGCAAAAGCTCGCCCAGGCTTTTCAGAACGCTGTCGAAGTAACCGACCTGTACAAATAAAACCTGGCGGAAATTATCGAGCCCCACGGGGAGCAGCTGCATCCCCTCGCCGGTCAGCGACAGCTTGCTGAAGCCCAGAATGAAGTATAAAATCAGCGGGGAAAGGAAAAAAAGGACAAAGCCGATCGCAAAGGGGAGCGCAAAGGCGTAGCCCCACCGGGTGCGTTTTTTCTCCAGAGAAATGGATTTTCGTTTTCTCGATTTGGCCGCTTCACTCACCGGTTTTTCCCTCCTCCACACGCGTAAAGCCCTTCGCCTCTATGCGGATATCCCCGACAGAGACGGGCGCCTCGTTATAATTGACGTACAGCACGACACCGTTATCAAAAGCCGTGCGGTTGACGCCCTTCGCCACCTGTTCGTGGCCGACAATCTTTGCCGCCTGGCAGTCTTTCAGGGCCGTGTTCATTTCCTGGTACAGCGCCGCGGCCTGTTGCAGCCACAGCTTATAATTCACGCCGTACATATTGTACCGGGTGTCCTTCAGCTCGTAGTTGTCCCGATAGATGAATTCGAAGCTGGGGATAGA
>DXVY01000207.1 GCA_019417145.1 Clostridiales bacterium | reverse complement strand
GGTCTGGCCGGCGTTGAGAAGCTTGCCGAAGCAGATGCGGCGGGCGGCCAGACGGAGATCGGCGGTGCGGTCCACGATACAGGGGGATTTTCCACCCAGCTCCAGCACCACGGGGGTTAGGTTGCCGGCGGCGGCCGTCATGACCATTTTTCCCACCCGCTCGCCCCCCGTAAAGAAGATCAGGTCAAAGGGCTGGCTCCATAGGGCGGCGTTTTCCTCCCGGCCGCCCAGGACGGTGCGGATATAACGGGGGTCGAATACGCCGTCCAGCAGCTCTTTTATGGCGGCCGCCGTGGCCGGGGCCAGCTCGGAGGGCCGTACCACCGCGCAGCAGCCGGCGGCTATGGCCCCGATCAAGGGGGCGATACAGAGCTGGAAGGGATAGTTCCAGGGGGCCAGGATGAGGGAGACGCCCAGGGGCTCGGGATAGATCCGGCAGCGGCCGGGGAAGAGGGGCAGGGGCGTCCGGGCCCGGCGGGGCCGCATCCAGCCTCTGAGATGCTTTATACAAAAGGACAGCTCCTCCAGGATAAAGCCTATCTCGGTCATGTAGCTTTCCATGGAGCCCTTGCCCAGGTCCTCCTTTAGGGCGGCCAGAATGGCGGGCTCCTTCTCCCGGACGGCGCTTTGCAGCTTTTGCAGGGCGGCCAGCCGGAAGGCGTAGGGCAGGGTCTGGCCCGAACGGAAATATGCCCGCTGGCTGTTTAAAATTTCGGCGGCGTTACAGGACACGGCGATTCCCCCTTTTATCGGATTGTGTTCCAGTATAGCATTTCTTATTTTTCCATACAAGATACCAACGCGCTTTTGGTTTTTTCCCTGGGGGGGAATTGCATTCGGGGGGAAAAGGGTGTAAAATATAGCCAGTTTATTGTAGGGAGGAATACCAAATGGAACCGTTTACTTATTTTATGCCTACGAAGCTCTTTTTCGGCGCGGGCGCCCTGGACAAGCTGGGGACCGAGCCCCTGCCCGGAAAAAAGGCGCTGATTGTTATCTCAGCCGGCACCTCCATGCGCAAATACGGCTATTTGCAGCGGGTACAGGCCCTATTGGAGAAAAACGGCGCTTCTTATGAGGTCTTTGACAAGATCCTGGCCAATCCGGTCAAGTCCCATGTGATGGAGGGCGCGGCCCTGGCCCGGGAGACCGGCTGTGACTTTGTCATCGGCCTGGGCGGCGGATCCAGCATCGACTCGGCCAAGGCCATGGCCGTCATGGCTGTAAACGACGGGGACTACTGGGATTATATCGACGGCGGCAGCGGCAAGAATCAGCCCCTGAAGGCCCATCCCCTGCCCATTGTGGCCATCACCACCACCGCCGGCACCGGCACCGAGGCCGACCCCTGGTCGGTGATCACCAAGGAGGAGACGGGGGAGAAGATCGGCTTCGGCCATGACACCACCTTCCCGGTATTCTCCATCATCGACCCCGACCTGATGGAGAGCGTGCCCCCCCATCTCACCGCCTATCAGGGCTTTGACGCCCTCTTCCACTCCACCGAGGGGTATATCGCCAACAATGTGACCCCGGTGAGCGACATGTTCGCCTTAAAGGCCATCGAGCTGATCGGCGCCTATCTGCCCCGGGCCGTGAAAAACGGCGGGGACAAGGAGGCCCGGGCCATGGTGGCGCTGGCCAACACCCTTTCCGGCTTTGTGGAATGCATGTCCGGCTGCACCTCCGAGCATTCCCTGGAGCACGCCCTCAGCGGCTTCCATCCGGAGGTGCCCCACGGCGCGGGACTGATCGCCATATCTTTGCCCTATTACCGGATGTTTGTGAAGAACGGGGCCTGCCCCGACCGGTTTATCGCCATGGCCAAGGCCCTGGGCAAGGCCGACGCTGCCAAGCCTTCCGACTTTGTGGACGTGTTGGCCGATTTGCAGACCGCCTGCGGCGTGGACGACGTGAAGTTGTCGGCCTACGGCGTGGAGAAGAGCGAGGCCAAAAAGATCGCCCTGCACGCCCTGGACACCATGGGCGGGCTGTTCCAAAAGGACCGCTATAAAATGTCGGTGGAGGAGATCACCTCCATCATGGAGGACGCCCATAAATAAGCCGCCCGTCCCTTTACGGGCGCGGCGCCGGTCGCGTTTGGGGTCCATACCCGGGAGGGCCGCCCTTTGCACAGTGCAGAGGGCGGCCCTCCCGCTTTTCCCGCGGCTGGTCTTTCCTCCTGCCTTTCCTGTGCCTTGCCCTTCTCCCATGAGCCGCGGGTTAGGCTCCCCCACGGGCTGCGGGTTAGGCTCCCCCACGGGGCGCGGGTTAGGCTCCCCCATGGGCTGCGGGTTGGCCTTTCCTCGCAGGCTGCGGGTTGTCCCCCTCCCACGGGTTGCGGGTTGGCTTCCCCAACGGGTCGCGGGCTGGCCGTTTATCCCGCCGCGCAAGGTTTGCCAGAGAAGAAATGCATTGTATTTTGTCGAAATATGTACTATAATTTCCCTATACCTACGGGATAGGGGGCGCGACCATGAAAAGGACGATGGAGGACGGGGAGAAAAAGATCCTGTCCCCAAATGAGACCGAGGCAAAGGAAAGCCCGGCCGGGGAAAAGGCCGAAAAGGGCTTATCCCGCCCGGAAAAATATCTGCTGGCCGCCGCGCTGGTCATGGGCGCCGCTCTGATCCTGTATAACGCCGTGGGCAGCGCCCCTCTGCCGGCGCCCACCGTGGTCCAGGTGGAGGGAACACAGACGTCGTCCGGCAGCGACGAGGCGGCCGCCTCAGATCCTGGCCCCACCGATCAGCTGGAAATCGGCGAGACCATCAATCTGAACACCGCCACCGTCAACGATTTGATGCGCATCCCCGATATGAGCGAATCCATGGCCCGGGACATCGTGGCCTGGCGGAGCGTCATCGGGGAATACCATTCGGTGAATGGGCTGATGGACGTATACGGCATCAGCGAGAAAATGGTGCGTAAGCTCATGCCCTATCTGCGGCTGGAATAAATAAACAAAGGCCTGTGCGTGTGCACAGGCCTTTACTTATGCTACCTCTTTGCTTATGACACCTCCAGGACGGTATAGTTTTCAAATCTCTCCAGTATCCGTCCGTCGCCCCTATAATCCTCCAGGTCTACGTTTGCGGCCACATGGATACCCGGCCGCCCCTCCTGCAGGGCGCCGGCGTCGAAGACAAAATGGCCGTAGGCGGTCACCTGCTGGAATTCCACCTCTCTTTGGGGAATGACCGCTGTGGACAGATATTCGGCCGGCGGGGTCTGGGTGTAAAAAAGGGCGTAGATATAGGGCATGTTGACGCTGGCGGAAATATAGACCGTATCGGTGGGACCGGCCGTCTCCTCCGCCTTTTGAATGGCCTCCCCCAGAGATGCGCAAAAGGCCGGCCCAATCCTTTCCCGATAGGGGCCAAAGTATGCGGCGGCAAAGCCGGTCAGCAGCAGCGCATAGCAGCACCCCGCCGCCGCCAGCCGCTTCCAGCCGCCGCAGAGGGCGTCCAGCCCCAGGGCGGTGAGAAGGAGCAGGGCGGGATAGAGGATATTGACCCGGTTGATATTGGTCCAGGCGTAGGTGAAAAAGAGCAGACAGGCGGCGGCAAGCCAGGCGATCAGCAGCCAGAAAAGGCGGCCGTCTCCCTCCTTCCGCCGACGGAAGAGCGCCCCAAGGCCCACCGCCGTAAAGGGCAGGGAGATAGGATAGAGCACGCCGTAATCCGGCAGGTAGTTTGTTTCGGTCCAGTCCTTTTGC
>DXVY01000206.1:3001-3756 GCA_019417145.1 Clostridiales bacterium | reverse complement strand
GCAGGAGGTGCACCAGTTGACCGCCATTTCCTTCTTATAGGCCAGACCCTTTTTATAGAGCTGGAGAAAGATCCACTGGGTCCATTTATAATAGCTGGGATCGGTGGTGTTGATCTCCCGGCTCCAGTCAAAGGAGAAACCCAGGGACTTGAGCTGCTTTTTGAAATTGGCGATATTCCGCTCGGTCACAATCTCGGGATGAATATGGTTCTTTATGGCAAAATTCTCGGTGGGCAGGCCAAAGGCGTCCCAGCCCATGGGATAGAGCACATTGTATCCCTGCATCCGTTTTTTCCGGCTGACGATGTCCAGCGCGGTATAGGAGCGGGGATGACCCACATGCAGACCCTGCCCGGAAGGATAGGGAAACTCCACAAGCGCGTAAAATTTCGGCTTGTCCGATCCGTTTTCCGCTTTAAAGGTCTGCTTTTCGTCCCAAATATCCTGCCACTTTTTCTCAATGGTTTGGTAGTCGTATTTCAACTTTCTTCACCCCGAAACAAATCTTTTTATTCTGTCTGTTCAGCCGGCTCGGCCAGCATGCCGGACAGGTCGTATGCCTCCCCGTCGTTCCACAGCCGCTCCAACTGATAGAATTCCCGGCTCTTTTTATCAAAGACATGGACCACCACGCTGCCGTAATCCAAAAGGATCCAACCGGTGGACCTGCCCTCGATTCGGTTCGGCTCCACTCCGGCGCGGGAGAGCATCTCCTCCACCTCGTCGGCCAGCGCCCGCACGTGGGTAGAGGATGT
>DXVY01000206.1:0-2991 GCA_019417145.1 Clostridiales bacterium | reverse complement strand
ATAATGGTCAGGTCGCTGATCTTGATGGCCTGTAGGTCCATGGCCTTTTTGCTGTCCAGCGCTCTGGCCGCCGTCTTTAAAATAGCAAGCGTTTCCACGAAACTCCTCTTTTCTATTGTTGATTTTGCTCATTGATCTCGCTGAGCGTGCCGCCGTCGTTGGCCACGCTGGGCTCATAGTCGTCGCCCACCGCCGTGTGCAGTTCCCGGATCCGGATGTCGTCGGTGGTCAGCGGATCGCCGTAGGGGTTAAAATACGTATTGTACATATCCACGTATTCCTGTTTGTGAATGGAGTAATAGGACAGGCCCTTATAGGTGCAGAACTGCCCCGGCACGCTCTTGATGACCACGTTGTTCAGGTCTATATTCATCAGTTCCTTGGCATAACCCAGCATTTCGCCCACCGACATGCTGGTGCCGATCTCATCGTAGCACTGGGTCGCAATAGAGGTCACCTGAGAGAGGCTCATGCTCTTGAGCTTCTGGGCCAGCGCGGCGTAGAAGATGCGCTGCTGCTGCACCCGGCTGATATCTCCCAGCTCATACCCGGGATCCATATGGCTGGTCTGGTACCGCTTGCGCACAAAGCTCTCGGCCTTGTGCCCGTCCAGATGCACCTCGCCCGGGCCCAAAATGTAATGCTCGCCGGTGGTGAAATCCTCTACATCGATGCCCCGTGGCTGGGTGATGTTTATCGTAACCCCGCCCACGGCGTCCACCACGTTGCGGAAACCCTCCAGCGTAAAGGTCACATAGTGGTCCAGTGGAATCCCCAAATGGCTGGAAAGCTTGCGGCGCAAGGCGTTGATCTTCAGCTCGCCGTCCCTGGCGCTGCCGTAGACGGCATTGATCTTGCCGGTGGGTGTCTTGGAATCGATAAAGGTATCCCGGGGGATTTGCAGGATGCTCATGGTGTCCTTTTCGTGGTCAATACAGGCCACCATGATCACGTCGGTTAAGCTCTCGCTTAAATCCACTCCCACGATCAGGATATAGCTGGAATTCTTATGCTCGCTGTAGGTCAACGGTTCCAAACTGCTGTTGGTTTCCTTTGCGCTGTCCCCCTGATTCTGCAGCGGCCGCAGGCCCAGCATCAACATGCCCGCCGTGGCCAGGGTGGAGAGAATAAGGGTAAAGCTCAAAAATACATTCATAAAGATCCGGAATTTATTCCGTTTCTTTTTCCGTCCCCTTCTTGTGCTCATGGAGGACAGGTCCACCATATCGTTTTTGCTGTTCCTGCTCATGTTGTACACTCCCATCTACGCCGGCCGTCCCGGCATGTCGGATGTTCTAGTCGACTATTGGACCGATCGCCGCGCCGCAGCCGATAGCGCGATCTCATTATAGGCTTCCACCGTATCGGGATGGATGGCGTGGCCCTGTGCGGCCAGGTCGGTAATGGTAAAGGTCAGCGCCTCGGCCATGGCTGTTTCCATATCCCCGTCCACTGCCCGGCGCATTTTATCCACGCCGGGATAATCCCTGTCCGCCGAGGTAAAGTCGGCCAGGTACAGGATTTTTTCCACCTGGGTCATATTTTTACGGGCGGTGGTATGATAACGAATGGCACGCACAATATCGCCGTCCTCCACGTCCAGCTGCTGCCGGACATAGCATGCGCCGGCGATGGCGTGCCAAAGTTTGGGCGAGGCTTTTTCGATTTCGGTTAGTATTATACCAAACCGTTCTATGGTTTGCAACATTTCTTCCTTGGGCGCGTCCTTCATAATATCGTGCAGCAGCCCGGCCAAATAGGCCTTTTCGGTATCGCCGCCATATTTTTTAGCCAGCCGCACGGCCTCGTCGGCCACGGCAAGGGAGTGGAGATACCGCTTTTCGGTCAGCCGCTCCATCAGAATCCGCTTATAAGCATTGATCGTCATTCTCCATCCGCGCCTTTCCCTTGATATAAATGATGGGCCGCGATATAATCCGCCACCCCCGCCGGCAGCAGACCGTCCACCGGCAGGCCGGCGGCTATCCGCCGTCGGATCTCGCTGGAGGACAGGGCCACCGGCTCCATCCTGGCCGGCAGGACCCGGCCGCCGTCCCCTTCCACCCTGTGGATTCCTTCCTCAAACGCCGCCCTATCGGTCCCCGGCCGTTCCACGGCTATGATGGCGGCCAGCCTGATAATCTCTTCATACCGCCGCCATTGCCACAGGGTCACCAGCATGTCTCCGCCGCAGGCCAGATACAGCGCCGCATCCGGATACCGCTCTTTCAGGGCGAGCAGGGTGTCCACCGTATAGCTGTTGCCCCCTCTTTGCAGCTCCATATCCGAGACCGACAGAAAGGGGTACGCCGCCGCCGCCAGCCGGCACATCGCCAGACGATGTCGGCCGCCGATCAGGCCGTCGTCCGATTTATGGGGCGGCAGATAGGTAGGGATCAGCAGCACCCGGGCGTCGGCCGCCTTGGCGGCCGCTTCGGCCAGGGCGATATGCCCGTTGTGTATGGGGTTAAAGGTCCCGCCGAACATGGCAATACGCTGCTGCACCGATTTCCCTCCTCCGCCTCCGGACGTCGTCTTGATTTATTATTTCACAAGTTCAATCTGCTTATGATCTTCACTTTCCCTGTAAAGGACAAAACGGGAACCGATGACCTGCACCACGTCGGCACAAACGGCCGCGGCTATCAGGTCTGCGGCCTCCCTGGCCTTGTTGGGAGAGGTTTCCAGCACTCGGAGCTTGATCAATTCTCTGGCCTCCAGCGCCTCGTCCACCTGTCGGGTCAACTGGTCGTTCACGCCCCCTTTGCCCACCTGAAAAATGGCGTCCAGCCGGTTGGCCATGCCTCTGAGCTGCGCCCGTTGCTTACTTGTCAGCATATTCTGCATCCTCGTTTCCTTTTTCCTGCATGTATTTTTTCAGTTCCTCCGCAAACCGCCGCAGGGCCCTTCCCCTATGGCTTACGGCGTCCTTTTCCTCCGGCGACAGCAGGCCGAAACAGCCCCTATCGGTTATAAACAGGGGGTCATAGC
>DXVY01000205.1 GCA_019417145.1 Clostridiales bacterium | reverse complement strand
ACCACGTTGACCAGCCCGGTCTCCATATTCAAAAAGACAAAAAAGATATGCTCCAGCAGATTCATCTGCAAAATCGCCTCATCCACGCTCATGGGCTTGAGGGAAAAGCGCTTGGACTTGACCACCTCATAGGGCTGGTCCTCATAATCCTCCTCATAGGGCAGCAGACTGAAGTCGCTCTCCTTCATCCGCTTCTCCAGCCGGGTCTTATTCTTGCGGATCTGCCGCACCAGCACGTCCATAACCTTCTCCAGTGCATCCAGCATGTCCGGCGCCGTCTCCTCCGCCCGGAAGATCATGCCCGCGTCCCGGATGGTGACCTCCACCGTCTGCCGCCCCTTCTCCACGTGCACGGTCACGGCCGCCTCGGCCTCATCGCTGAAAAAGCGGGAGATTTTGGCAAGCTTTTTATCCAGCCGCTCCTTGAAAGAATCCTTTAAGGTTACCTTTCGTCCGGTAATGGTCGTTTTCATATTCCATAACCCCTTTCTGCATCCGCCCCCGGCGGAACCGTCGGCCACGAGGAAACCCAAGTTTTCCCTATGGCTTATGTTTATTATACTGCAATTCCAACAATTTTAAAAGGGGGTATAGAAATTTATATTGTGAATTTGATAGAGATCAGAGCACCGCCGACATATGCCGGGTCACATGACAGCCCACATTGACCGCCACGGGCAGTCCGGCGATATGGGTAGCGTACCTTTCGATATGCAGACCGAGGGCGGTGGTCCTGCCTCCAAAGCCCTGGGGGCCGATGTCCAGCGCGTTTACGGCCGTCAGCATATCCCGCTCCAGCTCGGCATAGTAAGGGTCGGGATTGGGCTGGGAAAGGCTGCGGCAAAGGGCCCTTTTGGCCAGCAGGGCGCACAGCTCAAAATCCCCGCCGATGCCCACACCCAGCACCATAGGCGGGCAGGGATTGCTCCCGGCCTTTTGCACAATATCCACAACCGCGGAAATAATGTCCTCCCTTGTCGCGGCGGGGGTCAGCATCCGTATACCAGACATGTTCTCGCTGCCAAATCCCTTGGGCGCCACGGTCAGCTTAAGCCGGTCCCCCTCTACCAGACGGGTATGGAGGACGGCAGGGGTATTGTCCCCGGAATTAACCCGCCGCAGGGGATCGGAAACCACCGACAGCCGCAACAGTCCCTCCACGTATCCCTTGCGCACGCCGGCGTTGACCGCATCCTCCAAAAGGCCCCCGGCGATATGCACATCCTGCCCTACATCGGCGAACACCACGGCCATGCCGGTATCCTGGCATACGGGGATATCCAGCTCCCTTGCGGCGTCCAAATTTCGCTCCAGATCCCGCAAGATTTCCCGTCCCAGAGGGTGGGGCTCATCCTCGGCCGCCGTCCGCAGGCAATCGGCCAGGTCGGGCGGCAGAATCTTATTGGCCTCCACGCAAAGGCGGGCCACCGTATCCCGGATCGCATCCACGCCTATTTCCCTCACCATTTCGCTTCCTCCTTATGCGGGCCCGTTCCCGCTTTTTTACTCTTCCTTATCGGCGATCCACCACTTTTTTCCCTGCGCAGAATACCAGCAGAGGCTTGGCGGACAGCGTCAGGGGATCCTCCGCAAATATCGCAAGGTCTCCATCCTTTCCCGGCTCGATGGAACCCACCCTGTCTGCGATGCCGCAGATGCGGGCCGCCTGGATGGTCACGGCGGCTAGGGCGGCCTCGTATGCCATTCCCTCCCGCACGGCCAGGCCAGCACACAGGCCCAGATACTGGATGGGGATTACCGGATGGTCGGTGATAATAGCAGTGGGCACGCCGGCCGCCGCCAGCCTACCGGCCGACGCGGGGGTCAAATCCCCAAGCTCGGGCTTGGAACGGTCGCAGAGCAGCGGTCCGCTTAAGACGCCGCAGCCCTCGGCCGCCAGCAAATCGGCCGCCTGGTAGCCCGACGTGCCGTGGATGATCACGTAATCCAGGCCAAACTCCTTGGATATGCGGATGGCCGTAAAAATATCATCCGCCCGGTGGGCGTGAAAGTGGGCCTTCAGCTCCCGGCGGAGCACCGGCAGCAGCGCCTCGCATTTGGCGTCATACTCCGGCTTGTCCAGCTCTGGGTCGGCCGCGGCCGCCGCCAGCTGCTCCCCATATCGCCGGGCCTTTTCCAGCTGCTCCCGTATGAGGGCGGCGATGGCCATGCGGGTCACAGGGGCCTGACTTTTCCCGTGATAGGTGGTCTTGGGATTTTCCCCCAGCGCAAACTTCATGGCCACGGGCGCACGCAGGATCATGTCTTCCACCCGCCGGCCGCTGGTCTTCAGGGCCGCGAACTGGCCCGCGATAGGATTGGCGCTTCCCGGCCCGGTCAGCACGGTGGTCACGCCGGCCTCCAACGCCTCGGTAAAGCAGCGGTCCATAGGGTTGATAGCGTCAATTGCGCGCAGGTGCGGGGTGACGGGATCGGTATCCTCGTTGCCGTCGTCCCCCTCAAAGTCCAGGGAATCCTCCCACATACCCAGGTGGGTGTGCGCGTCCACAAAGCCGGGCAGGCATAGGGCGCCGTGCAGATCCACCGTCTCCTCCCCCGGTCGGCGGTCCAACCGGTCCATGGGCCCGCAGCTCTCAATTCGCCCGTTTTCCAGACGGACATACCCCCGGTCGATCACGCCGGCGGCCGCCATGGTGTAAATCTTCGCTTGGACAATTAGCATGCATACCTTCCTTTCGTCCGCTTTTCATACAAAAAAAGCGGCGTGCCGTACACGCCGCCCCATCCTCTCCCGTCACCGGGCCATACCGATCCAGAGGAAAAGCCGCCCGGCCTCCCCCTGCCGTCGTTCGGAGCGAGAAGCCGCCCCTTTTTATGCGTTCGTGAAAAAATTCGTCGGTCGCCGAACGATTGTCGAGCGCCCCCAACGATTATCGAGCGCCCCGCTTGGTGGACCGCCGAGTATCCACGCCCTTGCGTTTCAGATCCGAAAATTTCTCATCGCTGGTCTGCTTGAATTTGTTCATCATATCCTCAAAGGACAGATTGTCGTTACGCCGCCCGCTCCATACAAAGGAATCGGGCCGGCCCGGACTCTTGGCCGGCGGACGCCCGGAACCCCCATGGCGACGGTCGCCCGACGGATGGGGCGCGGGGCGACGCTGCTCCACAGCCCGCTTCATGCTCAAACTGATTTTGCCGTCCTCGCCCACGGTCATGATCTTGACCTTGACGGTCTCTCCGTCCTTGACAAAATCCCGGATTTCGCTCACATAGGTCTGGGCCACCTCGGAAATATGTACCATACCGGTCTTGCCCTCGCCCAGGTCCACAAATACGCCAAAATTGGTAATGCCCGTAACCTTCCCCTCGACAATGTCGCCCACTTTAAGCTGCATAAATGAAAATTATCCTCCTCTTATTTTTATCAGGCCGCAGGAATTAACCCCCCGCCAGGCCCGACATATCCGTATAAACCTGCTCGTCGGCATACACATAACCCAGTCGGTCACGCGCGGCCCGCTCGATCAGCGCCTTCTCGTCCCCGTTTTCCAAAAGCTGCAGCAGCTCCTGGTTCACCAGCTTTTGCCGCTCGGTCTGGCTCTCCAAATCTGCAAGCTGCTGCCGAGACTCCGCCAGTTGGGCCTCCAATTGCGAGAGCAACACAATGGTATACACCGAAAAGGCCAGCAGCGTCAGCCGCAGTATGACGCTCTTTCTTCTTCTACCACCCTGGGCCATTCGCCGCACCGCCTTTCTTTCAAAAAGCCCAAGCTGCGCTGGCGGGGCACGTCCGGTAC
>DXVY01000204.1 GCA_019417145.1 Clostridiales bacterium | reverse complement strand
GGAGATGTGTATAAGAGACAGCAGTTCTGTTCATAGGCCCGCAGCAAGGCGGTATAGAGCAGCAGATCCTCCCCCTCCAGCGCGGGACGGCATAAGGGCTGAATCACCTCGTCATACCCGCTTTTATACGAGAGGGTCTCCTCTCGGGACAGGGCCTCCTCCCCAAACCAGACCCGATCGTCCTGCCGGGGCCAGAAGAACCAAACCAGAAAGCCCGCCAAAACGGCCGTCATAATAGGCAAACAAATAAGCAGCGCCCTTTTCTTTCCAGTCATATTTCTTCCTCCTCCAGCAGGTCGGCGTATTCCGCAAGGGCGGCCCGCCCGGCCTCGGTCAGGGCGTAGGCCCGGCCCTCAGTCCGGCAAAACCAGCCGTTAAAATTCTTACGCATCATGTCTCCCGCCTTCTCCGGCCCGCCGGCCGCCTTGATTTGGACGGGAGTCATCTCTCCCCGGGCCAGCAACCGAGCAATTTGCAGGCACTGCTCTTTATACACGGTGAGGATCTTCCGTCGGGTCACGCCGCCGGTGTTCCGGCTGCCGGTACGCCCGGCATGCTCAGACAGAATGGCACGACGTTTTCCGGAATTCTTGCGTACGGGCCCAGCGTCGGCCGGATGCAGGGCCACGTCCACCTGCCCCTTGCCCGAAGCCGTGAAGCCCACAAAAATCAGCCCCAGCTCCAGCCGGCTGCAAAGGCGGAGCATATCGTGGTACCGGGGCGCCCGGTAGCCGCCTCTGGGCAGCGGAACTGCCACATAAACGCTATCCGCCGCCGACTGCCGACGGATGGCCTGGTACAAAAGCTCCATGGTAAACCCTCTTTTCAGTTCCACCACCAAAAGCTCTTCTCCCCGCACGGCGGCTATATCGCAGTCCGCTACCTCGCCCTTGACGGCGTATCCCAACCCCTCCAGATACGTCTTTACCGGCGGATACAAATCCTTTTCCAGCAGCTTTTTCTGGGTCCGTTCCACAGCGTCCCCTCCTTGCCTTCCGTTTTATCCCAGACCTGCGGCCGCATAATCCGCCGCATCCCGCGCTACCTATTTTCAGGCGGCCGATTTCCCTCAGGAGCAGGGCGTCGGCCCTCCCGTCCTTTTTTTCGTCACGTTTTTCATCCCGCTTCATCCCATGTTTTAGGACGTCCGTTTGCGGCACACCAGGCTGCGGGCGGCCAATCCATATTCACAGCGCACCCGGCTGTTTTTTATATTTTATCACATCCCGCCGCTCTCGTACAATCCCCGCCCCCGCCCGGGGTTGAATTCCTACTATTCCTATGGTATAGTAGGGGATACATTAGGAAAGGGGCGACCGGCCATGATGGTATCCACCAAGGGAAGATATGCGTTGCGGGTCATGCTGGATCTTTGCCAGCATGAGGAGGAGGGGTACATCTCTTTAAAAACTATTGGAGAGCGGCAGGGTATTTCGGTAAAGTATCTGGAGATGATCGTCTCGGTTCTAAGTAAGGCGGGTTTTGTGAGAAGCATGCGGGGCAAGGAAGGCGGGTATCGCCTGACCCGGCGGCCGGTCGAATACAGCGTGGGGGAGATCCTTACCCTGACCGAGGGGAGCCTGTCCCCTGTGGCCTGCGTGGAATGCGGCGGGGCCGGCTGCCAACGGGCCGACGTCTGCCTCACCCTCCCCCTGTGGCGCCGGCTGGACGCCCTTATCGACGGCTACCTCAAAAACGTCACCCTGGAGGATCTGCTCCAAGGCCGGGTATAAAGCCAGCCGCTCGCAAGAACGGCGCCCAGCATTTCGTACGTCCGAACAGATGCAACCCGCAGCGCCGGGGAATCATCCGCTGGTTCAGCAGGTTTCCGGTTCTTTTGGCGCTTTTTCATAAAGGGTCCTGTATGCGCCTTTTTTCTTTTTCTCAATATCCTATTTACACAATAGGAATTATGTGCTATTATATCCTATAGAATTAATAGGATATAATGAGGTAACCGTCATGCAAAGCATATGGAATAAAATTATACGAACAAATTTCCGAAAGGAACGAATGCGCCGCGCATAAAAACCGAAATAACGTGGTAAAACAGAAAGGATTTGATTTTCATGCGCGACCTTAACAAATTACATTTTGAAACGCTCCAGCTCCACGCAGGACAGGAGCAGCCCGACCCGGCCACCGACGCGCGGGCGGTGCCCATATACCAGACTACCTCCTATGTTTTTCACAACTTTGACCATGCGGCGGCGCGGTTTAACCTTACCGATCAGGGCAACATATACGGCCGTCTGACCAACCCTACCCAGGAGGCGCTGGAACGGCGGATCGCGGCCCTGGAGGGCGGTGCGGCGGCACTGGCGGTGGCCTCGGGCGCGGCGGCTGTCACTTATACCCTGATCAACCTGGCCCACGCCGGCGACCACATTGTAGCGGCCAAGACCATTTATGGCGGCAGCTACAATCTTTTGGCCCACACCCTGCGGGATTACGGCATATCGGTCACATTTGTAGATCCGGATCAGGAAGGGGCCTTCCAAAGGGCGCTGCGGGAAAATACCAAGACTGTTTTCATCGAGTCCCTGGGCAATCCACATTCCAATTTGATTGACATTGAGAAAACCGCGGCCGTCGCCCACGGTCACGGCATCCCTCTGGTGGTGGACAGCACCTTCGCCACACCGTATCTGCTCCGGCCCATCGAACACGGGGCGGACATTGTGGTGCATTCGGCCACCAAGTTTATTGGCGGCCACGGCACCACCCTGGGCGGCCTCATCGTGGACGGTGGTCGGTTTGACTGGGAGAAAAGCGGGAAATTCCCCTCCCTGACCCAGCCAAACGACAGCTACCACGGTCTTTCCTTTACCAAGGCGGCGGGGCCGGCGGCCTTTGCGGCCAAGGTCAGGGCTGTCCTTCTGCGAGATACAGGAGCCGCTCTGTCCCCCTTTAACGCCTTCCTTCTGCTCCAGGGGCTGGAAACCCTTTCTCTGCGGGTGGAACGGCATGTGGAAAACGCTTTAAAAACCGTAGAATTTCTAAAACAACATCCCAAGGTGGAACGGGTACATCATCCCTCCCTGCCAGACAGCGGCTATAAGGGCCTGTACGACCGCTACTTTCCCCGGGGCGGCGGTTCCATCTTTACCTTTGACCTCAAGGGAGGCGAGGAGGCGGCCCGCGCCTTTATCGATCATTTGGAACTCTTTTCCCTGCTGGCCAATGTGGCCGACGCCAAGTCCCTGGCCATCCATCCCGGCAGCACCACCCATTCCCAGTTAAGCGAACAAGAAAAGCGGGAACAGGGCATCCTGCCGGGCACCATCCGGCTGTCCATCGGCACCGAACACATCGACGATATACTGGCCGACCTGGCAAACGCGCTGGACGCCGTCCGGTAGCCCGGCAGGCAAGACCGTCCGGCACACGGCTCCAAGCGCCCGATGCGTTGTCACCGGGCATGGTTCAAGCCGAGCGCTTAGACCATACCCCGATTTTCCCATTCCTTTATCCTATAAGCAGGAGGTATAACCCATGCTTTATCAAAATATTGCAGAAACCATTGGCTCGACCCCCCTGGTGGCGCTGCACAACCTTGCGAGCTCGGAGGGGCTGCAGGCCTCCATCCTGGCCAAGCTGGAAGGATTCAACCCCGCCGGCAGTGTCAAGGATCGTATCGCCAAGGCCATGCTGGACCACGCCGAACGCACCGGCAAGCTTTCGCCCGGAGCTGTTATCATCGAGCCCACCAGCGGAAACACCGGCATCGGACTGGCAGCCCTGGCCGCGGCCAGGGGCTACCGGCTGATCCTGACC
>DXVY01000203.1 GCA_019417145.1 Clostridiales bacterium | reverse complement strand
AAACAGGGGATTACAAATTTAATCGGCAGAACGTATTCTCTGGCCAGGGTCAAGGTGTTGCCTTCCGCGCCGAAAAATTGCAGCAGAGGCCGGTCAAAAAAAGCGATGACGATCCACGCAAGCACGGCAAGGATGATCGAACCGACGATGGAAACCGTAAAATATTGGTTGGATTGGCGCGTCTGGCCTTCCCCTTTTCCCCGAATGGTGCTGAAAAGAACCGAACCGCCAATGCCCATTAAGAGTCCCAAACTGTAGATAATGTTCCAAATGGGCGCTACAACCGCCAAAGCCGCCGTACCTTCCGGCCCATGGTATTTGCCAACCATGGCCATATCCACGATGGAATAGATGGAAGTAATCAGGGCGCTGCCAAAGGCGGCCGCAAGGTATTTGAAATAGAGGTTTTTTATTTTGCCGTTCAGAAAGTCCATTTTTCCAACGCCTCCTTAGAAAGAAAAAAGCTGGATAAAGAACAGACGTTTCAGTCTGTGCCTTTATCCAGCTCATCATTTCTACCGAATGATTTGCCCTCCGAGCAAGCATTTATAATTTAACACATTTTGGCGAGTGTGTCAAGAAGAAAAGAAGGGAAAACAAGCAAGGTTATGGTCCCCGAAAAAGGTCCTCAGGCATGGATTCTTCATAGGCTCAAAAACCATACTCCATAGGCTTGTCGCTTTAATAATCATATAAACAATCGGCGTTCGGACCCCCTACCTCCCGGCGTCGTCGGATAAGGACTTTCCTGTCTACGGTTTCTTGCCCGACAGCGCATGTTATCCCACTCCATTTGAATAGAAGCTTTCGTCCAGAGCCCCTTAGCTTTTCCGCAACCTACCGGTATCAATTGCCCTTACCATTAAACTCTTGTTCGAAAAACGCAATTTAAGGCTCCTGTTTTCTCGTGTTCTGGTCTGCATCGGTTCTTCTTTGTACCTTTTTTGTTATAAAATAGAGCAGCAGCCCTATTGCCGCCACCAGCAATTCGGTTGCCGGGAAGGCACACCATACGCCGTGTATCTTTCCGATCCATGAAAGCAAGAATGCCATAGGAATAATAACAAGGAAGCCGCGCAGCAGGGAAATGATGTGGGCGGGCCTTGGGCGCTCGGTGGAGGTGAAGTACATGGAGATAACCACATTAAAGCCGGCGAAGGGGCAGGCGATAAAGTATAGCCGCAATCCTTCCGCGGCCATGCTTTGCAACAGGGCGTTCTGTTCGCTGTTAAAAATGCCGGCAATCTGGGAGGCGCCGAAAAAAACGCAGGCATAGATCACGGCGGAAAGAAGCAGCATGGTGGTCATGGCATAACGTAAGATAGCATGGATATTATTAAAATTTTTCATGCCGTAGCTGCTGCTGATGATCGGCTGGATGCCCTGTGCGATACCTGTAAAAATAGCGATAACCACCAAGGACAGGTTTGCAATGACCCCGTACGCCGCGACGCCCACATTGCCCGCCAGCCTCAGTATAATGGCATTGAATACAATTATAACAACGCCGGAGGATACCTCTGTAACCAGCGAGGGAACGCCGCTGGAAAGGATCCCCGCGACCACGCGCCCCTGGGGCCGACATTTGATGATGCGAAATTGATTTTTCTTCCGGATAAAATGGGACGACAAAATCAGCATGCTCAATATCGGCGCCAAACCCGTGGCAAATACCGCGCCGAAAATACCCATACGGCAGGGAAAAATGAACACCCAGTCCAATATTACGTTGGACAGGCTGCCGCTGATCATAGCGGCCATAGAAAGCTGCGGCGCGCCGTCGTTGCGCACAAAGCACAGCAGCACATTGTTCATTAGAAAGGCGGGCGCAAACAGCAAGATGACCTGCAAATAGGTTTTGGACATTTCATAAACGGTTTCATCCGCGCCGAAAAGCGAAGTGATAGCGCCGGAAAGGAAAATACCGGCCAGCACAAAAAAGGCGGCAAAAACAGCGGCAAGCAGCACCGCGTGGGTAAAGGTGCGGTTGGCCGCGTCGTACGCCTTTTGGCTTTTCTGAATGGCGTACTTGGTGCCGCCCCCCATACCGATCATAAGCCCGCTTCCGTGAATAAAGCTATAAATGGGAATGGCCAGGTTCAGGGCCGTCAGACCATTTGCACCAAGACCCTTGGACACAAAATAGGTGTCGGCCAATATATAGCAGGACAGCCCGATCATTCCCATCACATTGAGGGACGAATATTTAACAAAATCTCGAAAACACCCCGACTTCACCGTAAAACCTCCTGTAATCATGATATGGCAGTTTAGGACAGAACGGCCATTCCCTACCGCGCTTACAAATTGTCATGGAATGCCTGGGAGTCGACAACGTACGGTCCAAGGCCGAAAAGTCCAAAAATAAAGCATTGATTTTCGTATCTTCCATGGCCTAACGATACGAAATCAATGCTTCACAGCTTACCCGGCGGCAAACATATTATATTATTATATTGGGTCTATTAAAGCATAAAATGCACGGCTTGTCAAGAACATCTCCGATTTGGGGAACTTTCCCTCTGGGGATAACGCCGCGTTACGGGCAAAGAAGGCGCCGTGCAGTGCCTTGCCAAGCGGTTCCGGGCTTCTTGTGGACAGAAGGCCCCCGGCGGCCCGGTCGGCAGATGTCGACCGGGCTGTCGCAGCCTGTGCGCAGACGCCGGAGCACAAGCCCGCTTCTCGGGCTACAAGTCTCCAAGCCGGCCCCCGCGCTTATTGCAGCGCCGCCGGAATACTACAGCTTGGCTATATTGATCATTTCCAGTTCATGGGTATCCTTATAATTCTCCAGGCTGTCGCACAGGGCGCGGGCCGTGTCGATGGAGGTCAGGCAGGGTACCCGGAATTCGATGGCCTTCCGGCGAATTTTAACGCTGTCCCGCTCGGGGGTCCGGTTGCCGGCCGAGGTGCTGATAACATAATCCACACCCGATTCGATCAGCTTTAAAATCTCGCCGCCTTCATAGATTTTGCCCACATACTTGGCCTCCACGCCGTGATCGGCCAGGTAGGAACGGGTGCCGCCGGTGGCGTAGATCTCAAAGCCCAGCGCCCGCATGCGCTGCGCGATG
The DNA here is from genome assembly GCA_019417145.1 of Clostridiales bacterium. Taxonomy (GTDB): domain Bacteria; phylum Bacillota; class Clostridia; order Oscillospirales; family Acutalibacteraceae; genus Howiella. The sequence goes on along the minus strand of DXVY01000203.1, from coordinate 721 downwards.
GGCAGCAACTCCTCCTTATCCCGGTCGCGGACGGTCATGAGCACCTTGCCGCCCTTCTTCATCTTGAATCCGGCGGCGGTCAGACCCTTCTGCACCGCGTCCTTAAAGGTATGGGCCAGTCCCAGCACCTCGCCGGTGGACTTCATTTCCGGCCCTAGATGCACATCGATGTTGTGAATCTTTTCAAAGGAGAAGACCGGCACCTTCACGGCAATATAATCGCTCTGGCGATACAGGCCGGTGCCGTACCCCAAATCCTTCAGCTTTTCGCCCAGCATGCAGCGGGTGGCCAACTTGACGGAGGGAATGCCGGTGACCTTGCTGATATAAGGAACCGTCCGGGAGGAACGGGGGTTGACCTCAATAACATAGACCTGCCCGTCCATTAAGATATACTGGATATTGATCATACCCACGGCCTTTAAGGCCTTAGCCAGCCGGCGGGTATATTCAATAATGGTCTGCCGGGCGGCCTCGTCGATGGTCTGGGCCGGATAGACCGAAATGGAGTCCCCCGAGTGGACGCCGGCCCGTTCGATATGCTCCATGATGCCGGGAATGAGGATATCCTCGCCGTCACAGATGGCGTCCACCTCGATCTCCTTGCCCATCATGTACTTGTCCACCAAAACGGGGTTCTCGATGCCGGCGCGGGTGATGATCTCCATATACTGGGTTACGTCGCCGCTGTCGTAGGCGATAATCATATTCTGTCCGCCCA
>DXVY01000202.1 GCA_019417145.1 Clostridiales bacterium | reverse complement strand
TAAGGACGGGGAGGTGACCATCGCCGACGTGATGGAGGCCTGCAAGGTCATGGCCAGAGAGTCGGCGGGAACCGATCCCACGGATGAGGAAATAGGGCGTGGCGACCTGGACGACGACGGGGAGATCACCATCGCCGACGTGATGGAAATTTGTAAAATTTTGGCCAGAGGCGCATAAAGGAAGGGCCCGGACCCATGAGTTCGGGCCTTTTTGCGCAATATTTTCATGATTTATAGCAATAAATGTACTTGTCATATAAAAAAATTCGTATATAATGAAGACAGCGTATCTATACATTACAAAGACACGGATGGGAAGGAGGACATAACATGACCCGCTACACATCCCTGCGCCGACTGTTTGCAGCGAGCCTGAGCCTGGCGCTCTTACTGTCCGGGGGAGGTAACGTCATGATGGGAAACGCACAGACCAAGGACGCGCTCTATGAAAGCTTTCAGACCCCGGCCCAGGATCAACGGCCGGCACCTTTATGGTTCTGGAACCGGCAGGTGGAGGACATGACCACCGAGCAGGTCCGGGAGCTGGTGCGGGAATCTTATAAGCAGAGCGGCTACAACGGGTTCGGCATTCTGCCGGAGTGGCAGACGGCCTATATGTCGGAGGAATACTTCGAGCTGTACGAGGCCGCCCTGGACGAGGGCAGCAAGTATGGTATGAAGTTTTCGCTATATGACGAAAACGGCTTCCCCAGCTACAACGCCGGCGGCCTTCTGCAAGAGCGGTATCCGGAGCTTACCACTAAGCGGCTGGATATGCTTGAGCAAGACGGCGCGGATGGGCAGACCGTGCGTCTAGAACTGCCGGAGGGCAAGCTCATGGGCGCCGTGGCCATGAATACCGATACCTACGAGCGGGTGGATATCACCGACCGAGCGGTGATCAAGGATCCGCCCCCCTTTGACCCGGACGATGTGCCGATGGGCATAAGCGCCTCCACCACCTATACCGTGTCCCCGGGTTACGAGGCAAACAAGGCGGTGGACGGGGATCTGTCCACCCGCTGGAATTCCGAATCCATGTCGGGGGGCAAGCAATCTCTCTTTATCAAATATGAAACGCCCCAGACCCTGGACGAGGTGCGGATTTATGAGGATGGGGACGAGTCCCTCCAGCGCACCCGTAAGTATGCCGTGCAGTATTATGACCGGGAGGCCGGGGCCTGGACGGATATTGTTTCGGGGAATACCATCACCGACCAGGGGGTCGTCCATACCTTCCAGCCGGTGACGGCCGATTTGATCCGTCTGTATATTAGCAGCATTGCGGGGGACAGCGCCAGCATTAGCGAATTCCAGGTGTATAACGACGGCGCGCAGCTGCCGGTGCCGGCTTCCGACGCGACCGCGGCGCCGGGGGGATCGGCCTCCAGCATCTATAATAGCAATTTCGCCGCCAGCGCTGCCTTCGACGGCAGCTTTGAGACCCGCTGGAACGCAAAGGACGCCACCAATCCACCCCACTGGCTGGAAATGTCCTTCGGCAGTCCCCGGACGGTGGACAATGTGAAGGTTTACCAGAGCATGGACCGGATTGCCGCCTTCGAAATCCAGTACTGGGCGGACGATCGGTGGCAGACCTGCTATACCGGCACGAAAATCGGCCAGGACCTGGAGGGCTCCCATCTGACCTTCCGGCCGGTGACCACCACCAGAATGCGGCTGCTTATCACCGAAACCAAGGACTACAACCCCTCTATCTGGGAGCTGGAATTCTATAACGGCGAGGAAAAAGTTCTCCCCGACGCCGGTGGAGAAGAGCCCTATGAGGGCTCCTATCTGGAGTACACGGTGCCGGCGGGCAATTGGAAGGTTATGGCCTTTATGTGCGTGACCGATAACCGGGACGGCATGGATTATCTGAGCCGGGAATCGGTGGCCGCCTTCATCGAAATCACCTATGAGGAATACTATAAGCGGTTTAAAAAGTATTTTGACAACGGCACCATCACCACCGCCTTCTTCGACGAGCCCTCCTTTTGGCCGGCCGGGGGACGCACGCCCTATGGCGCAGAGGGCGGCCGGTTCTGGACCCCCGGTTTTAACGAGGACTATGCGACCTTCTTTGAGGAGAACCCGGTGCTGGACTACCCGGCCATGTTCATGGACATCGGGGAGGATACGGCTGCGGCCAGGAACCGGCTCATGTATGTGCGCACCGAGCTGTTTACCCACAATTATATCGGTCAGGTGAATGAATGGTGCCAGGAGCACGGCATCGAGCTGACCGGCCATATGCTTTTTGAGGAATGGACCAACCCGGTGGGGGTGGAGGGAGACCTGATGAAGGTTTTCCGGGAACAGGCCATCCCCGGCGTGGACGTCATCAACAACTACGGCTATTCCCAGGAGGCCTATAAGGTGATTTCCTCCTCGGCCTACAACTGGGATAAGGGCAAGGTCATGTCCGAATCCTTCGGCGTCTTTGGGGACAAAACCATGGACTCCATCTATAAAAGCGCCATGGACCAGTTTGCCAAGGGCATCAACCTGATCATTCCCCACGCCGTCTGGTACGACGATGATCCCCAGTATGTCACCTATGTACCCGAGCTTTCCTACCGGGATGAAAACTACGGCCCCCATCTGCGGGAGCTGGGGGACTACCTGGCCCGGTCTCAGACCCTGCTACAGGAGGGACGGCACGTGGCCGATATCGCCATGCTCTATCCCATTGACGACCTGGAGGCCGCCTTCCTGTTTAACGACGATCCCAACAATCCCGCACACGCCGATTACATGCAGGTGGGCGAACTATTGTCCCTTTCCGCCCGCCGGGACTTTACCTATCTCCACCCCGACGTGCTGGCCGATCGCTGCACCGTGGAGGGGGGCGTCCTGCGGTTAAACAACGATGTAAACTTCGAGGAATACAAGGTTTTCGTCCTGCCCGGCTGCGAGGTCATCGACCTTGCGAGTCTGCAGAAGATCAAGGATTTTTGCGACGCGGGGGGCAAGGTCATCGCCACCACCAAACTTCCCCATAAGGGGACGGACCCTGCGGACGACCAAAAGGTGCGGGCCATTATTGAGGAGATGTTCGGCGTGGATCCCTTGGATCCGCCGGCTCCTACGGTGCCGGTGTACAGTTCCTCCTCCAACTACAGCACCAACTACTCCGCCGCCCAGGCCTTTGACGGCGTGCTGGGGGAGACCAGCCGCTGGAACGCCACCGACGGCCCCGATCAGTGGTTGCAGGTGGAATTCCCCGAGAGCGTCACGGTGGACCGGACGGTTATCACCGAGCGATTCGACCGGGTGACCGGTTACCAGATCCAGTATTATGACGAGACGGTCGGGTTGTGGAAGACCTTAGTAACCGGTGAAAGGCTTGGCGCGGGCAAGGAGGACCGGTTCGAGCCGGTGACCACCCGGCGGCTGCGGCTGTATGTCACCGGTGTGAGCGCCAACAGCGTGTCCATCGAGGAGTTCGAGGTCTACGGCGGCGACAGCGGCAATCTGGCCCTGGATACCACCGAGCTTGCGCCGGCAAACGAGAACAGCGCCGGCGGCAGGGCCTACTTTGTGGACGGCAACCTGAACCGCAACCTTTTAGCGGCGCTGGACGACGCGTTGTCGGTCTACGATGTGGAGATCGACGGGGTCGCCGGCGTGTCCAACGGCAACTTCAGCTATATCCACAAGATCAAGGAGGGCCGGAACCTCTATTTCTTCGCCAATTCCAGCGGCGACAACGTGGAGGCCTCCCTCCAGATTCGCGGCGAGCTGCGGGAGCCCATGTGGTGGGATCCTGTTACCGGTGAAAGCCGGGCGGCCGACTATAGGG
>DXVY01000201.1 GCA_019417145.1 Clostridiales bacterium | reverse complement strand
CGGAGCGCCCGGCCCCGCTGTATCCTGAACAATCGCACCATTATTTTTCTTTTAGAGCCTCGGCCACGACTTCCCGTTCATCCAGATGAATCACGCCGTCGGCCAGAATCTGGTAGGTCTCATGGCCCTTACCGGCCAACAGGACAATATCGCCCTCCCGCGCGTTGGCCAGGGCGAAGCGAATAGCCTCGATCCGGTTTTCCACCACCTCATAGGGGGCGCCGCCCTCCGGCAGACCGGCCAGTATATCCCGGATAATCGCGCCCGGCTCCTCGGTGCGGGGGTTGTCGGAGGTCACCACTAAAAAGTCGGCGTATTTGGCGGCGGTAGCGCCCATCAGGGGGCGCTTTCCCTTATCCCGATCGCCGCCGCAGCCGAACACCGTGATCAGCCGTCCCTTGGTGCAGGCCTTCATGGTTTTACAGATATTTTCCAGCCCGTCGGGGGTATGGGCGTAGTCGATGACCACGGTGAAATCCCGGCCGGTGGGGACGATTTCCGCCCGGCCCTTCACCCCCTGCACGGCGGACAGCGCTTCCACCACCTTGTCAAAGGGAAGCCCCAGCCGCAGCGCGCAGGCGGCCGCCGCCAACGCGTTGTACACGGAGAACAGCCCCGGAATGCGCAGCCGTACCCGGCCGATGACCCCGGTGCCCACCAGCTGGAATTCCACGCCCTCGGGCCGCTGGTGAATCTCCCGGGCCGTATAATCCGCCGCGTCGCTTTTGGCCGAGTAGGTATCCACCGGACAGGGCAGGCCCTCGGTCAGCTTATCGGCCCACGGATCGTCGGCATTGATAATAGCGTGCCGGCACAGAGAAAAAAGGCGTTTTTTGGCGGCCAGGTAATTTTCCATGGTCTTGTGGTAGTCGAGATGATCCTGGGTCAGGTTGGTAAAAACCGCCGCGTCGAAGGTACAGCCCTCCACCCGATCCTGATCCAGCGCGTGGGAGGATACCTCCATGACGCAGTAGGCGCAGCCCTCCGCCGCCATGAGCGCGAGCATGCTCTGCAGGTCATACGGATCCGGGGTGGTGTGTCCCGCCGGCAGCACCCGGGTGCCGATCATATTCTGGATGGTACCGATAAGCCCGACCTTGTGGCCGCAGGCCTCCAGCACCGACTTGAGCATGCAGGTGGTGGTGGTTTTCCCGTTGGTGCCGGTGACCCCCACCATATGCAGCTTTTCCGCCGGCCGGCCGAACCAGTTGGCGCACATAAGCGCCCAGGTCCGGCGGGTAGAGGCAGCCAGAAGTTGGCAGGGAAGCCCCACGTCCCGCTGCGCGACAACGACCGCCGCCCCGGCCTGCGCGGCCTTTTCAGCGTAGGCGTGGCCGTCCTGCGCGGTCCCCTGGATGCACACGAAGGCCCAGCCCGGCTCCACCCGGCGGGAATCGCAGGTGATGCCCGCGATCTCCCCGTCCAATTCAGGCGGGCAGGCAACGCCGGTGCCGTCCAGCAATTGTGAAAGCTTCATGGGAAATCACATTCCTTTCGCCGTGCGCAAGGCACAAATAGACTCAGAGCGAGCGTGTCCCGCTTCAATGGGACGCCGGCTCTATCGGATATCATTTTGTACGATAAAGGTGACGTTGACCACCGTGCCCGGCGGCACGGTGGCGCCCGCCTCCACGCTCTGTCCCGAGGCCTTGGCCTCGCTGGAATCCAGACCGCCGCCGGTCAGCTGGATATTCAAACGGGCCTGGGCCGCCGCCTGCTTGGCCTGGGTCACGCTCTTACCGGTGAAATCCGGCACCTTGGTGGTCTGGCCGGTAACGCTGTCGTCGGTGTAGAGATAAACCTTGCCCTCCTTGGGGATGGGCTTGCCCTTCTCCGGCACCTGCTTGACGACCGTCGTGCCGCTGCCGAGCACCTCGCTGTTCAGGCCGGCGGTGGTCAGCTTGGCCCTGGCCGCGGTCACGTCGGTGTTTTCCACCCCGGGCGTGGTCCGGTTCATGGCGGCCACTTCTTTTTCGGTATACTTGGGCTCGATGCTCATATAGGGCATCACCTCGGCGAGAATCTTCTGCGCGTAGGGGGCGGCGACCGTGCTGCCGTAGCGGCTGATCATGGAGCCCTGGGGCTGATCGACCATCAGCAGAATGGCGATTTGCGGATCGTCCGCCGGCGCAAAGCCGGCGAAGGAACCGATGACCTCCTGCTGCTGCCCGGCCTCGACCTTAATATCCCGCTTTTCCGAGGTGCCGGTTTTGCCCGCCACCCGGTAGCCCGCCACGTAGGCGTTTTTCGATCCGGTGTTCACCGCCGTGTCCAGCATGGCGGCCACCCGTTTGGCCGTTTCCTCGCTGATGACCTGGCGCTTGACGGTGGGGGTGATGTTCTCCACCACGTTGCCGTCGCCGTCCAAAATCTTTTGCACCACATAGGGCTGCATCAGCTTGCCGCCGTTGGCCACCGCCGACATGGCGGTGATCATCTGGATGGGCGATACCTTGAAGGTCTGGCCGAAGGAGGAGGTCGCCAGATACGACTGGGACAAGGGATTGGACAGCTTTTCCTCGCTGTGATACAGCATGGTGCTGGGGGTCTGCTCGCCCATCATGTCGATGCCGGTCTTCTGGGTGAAACCGAAGCCGGTGAAGTATTTAAAGAAATTGTGCCCGCCGATCTTGAGGCCGACGTCGACGAAATAGGGGTTGCAGCTGCCATAAATGGCGTGGGGGAAATCGATGGTGCCGTGCCCGCCGTGCTGATGGCAGGAAATCCGTTGACCATAGCCGACAACCGAAATGCTGCCCGTGCAGGTAAAGGTGTCGGTTTCGGTGGAAATCCCCTCCTCAAAAGCCATGCAGGAGGTGAAGGTCTTGAACACCGAGCCTGGTTCGTAGAAATCCACAATGGGCTTATTCTGCCACTGCTTTTGCCGGGCCAGGGTCAGAGCCCTGGACTGCTCATCCCCGGCCAGCGCGGCGATTTGGGCCGCCGCAGTGGGATCGCTGACCGTAAAGGGCTGGTTGGGGTCGTAGTCCCCTTTTGTGGCCATGGCCAGGATGGCACCGGTGTTGACGTCCTGGATAATCACCGCCCCCCGGTTGGTGGCGGAGGCGTTTGCGACGGCTTCCTCCAGATACTTTTCCGCGTAGGTCTGGATATACTGGTCAATGGTCAGCACCAGGCTTTTACCGTCCTCGGCGTCCACTTCTTTTTTGTATTCCAGGGTGGTGGGCATCTCGTCGCCCCAGCCGTTGCGGGCGGTAATGATCCGGCCCGCCTTGCCGGTGAGCACCGAATCATACTGGGCCTCCAGGCCCTCCAGGCCGGCGTTGTCGGTCCCCACAAAGCCCAGGACGTTGGACAGGGTGTGCCCCAGCGGATAATACCGTTTGTAATCCTTGAGATAAGCGAAGCCGCCGATGCCGTGCTCCTCCACCCATTTGGATAAAGCTTCCTTCGGCTTATATTCTACCCGGGACTGCACCACCTCATACTGGGAATCGGTTTTCCCGGTCTGTTCGTACAGCTTATCCCGGTCGATCCCCAGGATTTCCGACACGCCGTCGGCCACCACGCCGCGCAGCTCCTCGAAGGTGTAGTATTCCGTGGGCGTTTTTTTCACCTTCACGCTCTTCATGTCCTTGGGGGACAGGATGATCTTCCACACCTCGGAGGAAGCGGCGAGGATGTTCATGTTGGCGTCGTAAATAGTGCCGCGGCTGGGTGTGGTGATGCTGTCGCTCATCCGCTGGGACACCGCCCGCTGCTGCCAGTCCTCCCCTGCCGCGATCATCAGTACCCCCATTTTGCCCACCACGGCGGTGAAACAGAAGCCGATGATAATCACCAAGGTGATGATGGAGCGGCGCCACATCTGCC
>DXVY01000200.1 GCA_019417145.1 Clostridiales bacterium | reverse complement strand
CTTTTGTCGGATACCGACGCGCTGGTAGAGGTGACCCTGGCCTCCATCTGTGCCAGCGACCTGCATATCAAGGCGGGAGCCGTGCCCCGGGCCGTCCCCGGCGTCATCCTGGGGCACGAGATGGTGGGGGTGGTGCGCCGTACGGGCGGGGCCGTCGCCCGGCTGAAGCCCGGCCAGCGGGTGGCCGTGAACGTGGAGACCTTCTGCGGGGACTGCTTTTACTGTAAACGGGGCTTTGTCAACAACTGTACCGATCCCCACGGGGGCTGGGCCCTGGGCTGCCGTATAGACGGGGGGCAGGCGCCCCTGGTGCGGGTGCCCTTTGCGGACAACTGTCTGACCCCCATCCCCCACGGGGTGAGCGACGCCCAGGCCCTATTTACCGGGGATATCCTGTCCACCGGATATTGGGGGGCCGAGATCAGCGGCATCCGGCCGGGGGATACGGTGGCGGTCATTGGCGCGGGGCCCACCGGCCTGTGCGCCATGATGTGCGCGCGGCTGTACAGCCCGGCCCAGGTGGTCGCCCTTGACCTGGACGACCGGCGGTTGGAGCTGGCCCGCGCGGCCGGCTGGGCCGACCTGACGGTCAACCCCCTGCGGGAGGACCCGGTACAGGCCTTGGGTCGCCTGACCTGCGGCCGGGGGGCCGATGTGGTCATGGAGGCGGCCGGGGGAAGGGATACCTTCCAGACCGCCTGGCAGATCGCCCGCCCCAACGCCACCGTTTGCGTCATTGCCCTGTATGAGGAGCCGCAGATCCTGCCCCTGCCGGATATGTACGGCAAAAACCTGACCTTCAAAACCGGCGGGGTGGACGCCTGCCGCTGTGGGGAGATACTGGATCTGATCGCCGCCGGCAAGCTGGACGCCCGTCCCCTGATCACCCATTCCTTCCCCCTGGAGGAGGCCATGGAGGCCTACGCCCTTTTTGAGCAAAGGCGGGACGGGGTTATGAAGGTGGCCCTGCGCCCGTAGGCGGGGGCAGTGGGAAAAGGTCAGAATTTCGTAAGATTCTCACAAGGAATTGTTGCAAACTTTTCCTCCGTTTTGGGTTAGGATAACCTTATGAAACGGGGGAATCGCAAATGCCGAGAAGAAAAAAATCCGGGCGCAGGCTGCTTTCGGTCCTCTGCGTCGTGGGCCTGCTGCTGGTCTGCGCCGCGGCCGCCCTTCACTTTGCGGGGGAACCATGGCCGGCCAACACCATCACCGCCGCCAGCGCCGATGCGACGGCGCGGGGGCTGCCCGCGGGGGTGAAGGTCTATTCCGGTCGCCTGCTGCTGGCCGACGCCCGTTCGGGCGAGATCATCTGTTCCAAGGGGGCCGACCAGCGGGCCTATCCCGCCTCCCTGACCAAGATCATGACCGTGCTGGCCGCCCTGCGGGAATGCCAAGACCTGGACCGGCAGATAACCCTCACCGAGCAGGATTTCAAGGGCCTCAAGGCCCAGAACGCCTCGGTGGCCGGGTTCCGGTCGGGCGAGACGGTAACCGTCCGGGACCTGCTTTACGGCGCCATGCTTCCCTCAGGGGCCGACGCCGCCCTGGCCCTGGCCAACCACCTTTTCGGATCGGAGGAGAAGATGGCCGCCCGGATGAACCGGATGGCCGGGGAGCTGGGTATGACCGGCAGCCATTTCGTCAATGTCACCGGGCTGCACCATAAGGAGCATTACACCACCGCCGCCGATATGAACCGGCTGGTGCGGGAGGCCATAAAGGATGCGGATTTCCGGAAGATTTTTACGGCCAAGCGGTATACGGTACAGCCCACCAATAAGCATCCTGAAGGCTTTACCGTGTTTAGCTCCCTTTTCCAGAACCTACCCGACGGGGACTTTGCGGGCGGGACCATATTGGGCGGCAAAACCGGCTATACCAGCGACGCGGGGCTCTGCCTGGCCAGTCTGGCCGAGAAGGAGGGCCGGGAGTATGTGCTGGTCACCCTGGGGGCGCCGGGGGATCACTCCACCCAGCCCTACCACATCGCCGACGCAGTGACCCTCTATGAAAACTGCCCTGCCTGACCCGCTGCGGCCGGGTGACCGGGATGGAGACGGGAGAGATGGTTGAGGCGGGAAGACCGCCCGCAAAAAGTGGGGAAGAGACGCGGGTATGCGGCGGGCCCGCTTCCTCCCGGATGGACCCGCTTCCTCCCGACGGGCCCGCTTCCTCCCGGATGGACCCGCTTCCTTTCGGATGGGCCCGCTCCCTCCCGGATGGGCCCGCTTCCTCCCGGATGGGTCCGCTTCCTCCCGGATGGGCCGCTTCCTTTCCTAGCGCCCCGACCTGCGCGGGGGACAACAAAAAGCCCCGCCGCGGAGAATCCGCGGCGGGGCTTGCTTGCGGCCCGCGGCCCTATAGGGCCCGGTGGCCGGGCCTTATAAACCTATACGCGCTGTGGGGGCCGCCTGCTACTTGGTACCGAAGATACGGTCGCCCGCGTCGCCCAGGCCGGGGACGATATAGCCGTGGTCGTTCAGGCACTTGTCCAGCGCGGCGCAGTAGACCGGGATTTCGGGGTGGGCCTCGGTAAAGGCCTTCATGCCCTCCGGCGCGGCCAGGATGCACATAAGCTTAATGCTCTTGGGATTCTGCTGCTTGATCAGGCTGACCGCCTCCACCGCCGAGCCGCCGGTGGCCAGCATGGGATCCACCACGATCACGTCCCGCTCGTTCATGTCGGCGGGCAGCTTACAGTAATACTCCACCGGATGCAGGGAATCCGGATCCCGGTAGAGGCCGATATGGCCCACCTTGGCCGCCGGCACCAGGCTAAGCGCCCCCTCCAGCATGCCCAGCCCCGCCCGCAGGATGGGGACAAAGGCCAGCTTGCGGCCGTCCAGCACCTTGGTACGGGCCAGGCCCACGGGGGTCTCCACATCCACCTCCTTGAGAGGCAGATCCCTGGTGGCCTCATAGCACATAAGGGTGGAGATCTCGTTGACCAGCTCCCTGAACTGCTTGGAGCCGGTATCCTTATCCCGCAGGATGGACAGCTTATGCTGGATCAGGGGATGGTTCAACAGATGGATGTTTTCCTTGCTCATATTTTCTGCACCTCCCGCGCGGTACGCGCGATTTAACATATATACAAAAGCCGGGCTCTCCCGGCCCCACAGCCCGCCGGGCAACGGGGCTGCTATCAATGGTTTCCTCCGAGACGGTCATTTGCTCGGGCGGGACTGGTCGGGCGCTTCGATGTCACGCCTCGCACGCGCCGCTGGTGGCGAAAAAAGTTCCCTCCTCTCCGGAAACGTCACGCAGCCCCTTGGCGCTGCTACCAACGTTTCCTGCGAGACGGTCATTTTTTCGCCGCAGCGCGGCTCGGCGCTTCTCAGGAACAGTCACCGGGCCTTCCGGGTTCCGGTTCCACCCAGCTACCCGCGTCTGGAAGCGGGCACTGCCCGCAGCAGGCGCAGGGTCGTCCGTCCGGTATAGCTACCGAGCCCGTAAGCCTCCCTTTTCCACCTAGCCACACAACGTCTGGAAGCGGGCACTGCCCGCCGTCGCTCGCTGATCTGGAAGAATCCTCCTACGCTCCGTGCGCGTCACGCAGCCCCTTGGGGCTGCTACCAACGCGCCCTGCGCTCCGGAGATTATTCCAGGGTCACCAAATGCGCAGCATTTGGTTAGCTCGGCGCTTCGATGTCACGCCTCGCGCCGCTCGCTGATCTGGGAAAATGCCCTCTGCTCCCAAATCGTCACGCGGCACGGTGTGCCGCTACCAACGATTTGTTTGCAACGGTTATTTTCCCAGGCTCGCGGGCTCGGCGCTTCTGGTCACGCCTCGCACGCGCTGCTGGTGGCGAAAGAATCCATTACGCTCCAGAATCG